>NZ_JAINWD010000035.1:0-31165 GCF_021021315.1 Halomonas sp. IOP_14
CGGATGGGTTCACAGCGCCCTTGTGGAAACCTGGGCTCGCCCGCTTCCTGCTTGCTTTGTGGTTAGGCGTCGCGGAGCTGAAAGCGTTACACTATACGACCCGCTCAATTGAGCGGGTTGATTTTTTATAACTCTTACTAATATCTCTTGTTAAATGCCCAAGCGAATGGAAGCCGACTCAATCGTGACCACCGACACATCCCCAGCCCCCACCGATAGTCAACGTCTTGCGTCGCTGAAACAGGCCGCGGGCGATGTGATGCTGCGCGATGCAGAGCGGCTGGAGCGCCGGCTGGCTGGTTTAAACCGTCGCCTACGTGATAGCAAACCGATTAGCCGTGGCTTGGACGAGGTGCAGCGCGAGCTTGGTCGTGCCCAGCAGCAGCTCAGTCAGCGCGAAAGCCAAAAGGTCGCCTTCAATTACCCGCCAGAATTGCCGGTGGTCGAACGCCGGGAGGATATTGTCAACGCCATCCGCGATCATCAGGTCGTGGTGGTGGCGGGGGAGACCGGCTCAGGCAAAACCACCCAGCTGCCTAAAATGTGTTTGGAACTGGGCCGAGGCCGCCGTGGCTTAATTGGTCACACTCAGCCACGCCGCCTAGCCGCCCGCAGTGTCGCCAGTCGCCTGGCGGAAGAGCTGGAAGTCTCTTTGGGTGAGCAGGTGGGCTATCAGGTGCGCTTCACCGACCAGAGCAGCCCGACGACCCTGGTCAAACTGATGACCGACGGGATTTTGCTGGCCGAGACTCAGCATGATCCGCTGCTGCTGCGTTACGACACCATCATTATTGATGAAGCCCACGAGCGCAGCCTGAATATCGACTTTCTACTCGGCTACCTCAAACGTTTGCTCCCCAAGCGGCCCGATCTAAAAGTCATCATTACCTCGGCGACTATCGACGTAGAGCGCTTTGCCAATCACTTCGGCACCGCCAAGGCGCCTGCACCGGTGGTGGAAGTCACCGGGCGTACCTACCCCGTTGAAGTGCACTACCGGCCGCTGGTACGCGACGAGGACGATGAAGAAGACCGCACGCTGCAAGAGGGTATTCTGCACGCGGTGGAAGAGATTGAAGCCGTTGAGCGCGAAAAAGGCTGGTTGCATGGCCCTCGCGATGTGCTGGTGTTTTTACCTGGTGAGCGCGAAATTCGTGAAACCGCCGATACCCTGCGCCGCGCCGAGCTGAAAGGCACTGAAATTCTGCCGCTCTACGCGAGGCTCTCCAACGAAGAGCAGAACCGCGTGTTTGCGCCGCACCGCGGTCGGCGCATTGTACTCGCCACCAACGTCGCGGAAACGTCGCTGACCGTACCCGGTATTCGCTACGTGATCGACCCCGGCCTCGTGCGTATCAGCCGCTATAGCTACCGTTCCAAGATCCAGCGACTGCCGGTAGAAGCGGTTAGCCAGGCCAGTGCCAACCAGCGTAAAGGGCGCTGTGGGCGGATTGCCGAAGGCGTGTGCATTCGCCTCTACAGCGAAGAGGATTTTCTATCCCGGCCCGGCTTTACTGACCCTGAAATCCAGCGCACCAACCTTGCCTCGGTGATTCTCTCGATGCTGGGGCTCAAGCTCGGCGATATCGAGGCCTTTCCGTTTGTTGATCCACCGGATAGCCGCTTTGTTAAAGACGGCTTTCGACTGCTGTTCGAGCTGGGGGCGGTGGACGACAAGCAGCGCCTTTCTCCGCTTGGGCGTAAGCTGGCGCGGCTGCCGATTGACCCGCGCTTGGCGCGAATGGTGTTGGCGGGTGCCGAATTCGGCAGCCTTCGCGATGTGCTGATCGTCGTCTCGGCGCTAGCCATCCAAGACCCCCGCGACCGACCGGCGGATAAGCGCCAAGCGGCCGACCAAGCTCACCTGCGCTGGCATGATCCGGATTCCGATTTTGTCGCCTTGCTGAACCTTTGGCACGGCATTGAGAATGCCCGTGAGGCGCTTTCAGGTAATCAACTGCGCCGCTGGTGCCGCGAGCACTACATCAACTACCTGCGCATGCGCGAATGGCACGACACCTTCCGCCAACTGCGCCAACTGCTGCGCGATATGGATATCGACGTGCCCGCGCCGCCGCCCCGTAATGAAGACGAGAGCGAAGAACAGGCGCGTCAAACGCGGCGTAAAACGTCGGGCAAGGTGCATCAGGCGCTACTCTCGGGGCTGCTCTCTAATCTGGGGACGTTGGTGGAGAACCGCGAGTATCTCGGCGCCCGCAATCGCAAGTTTATAATTCATCCAGGCTCAGGGTTGGCCAAGAAGTCGCCCAAGTGGATCATGGCGTTCGAGATGGTGGAAACCTCCAAGCTGTTTGCCCGCACCGTGGCCAAAATCGATCCCCAGTGGATTGAACCCCAGGCGCAGCACCTGGTTAAACGCAGCTACAGCGAACCGCATTGGGAAATGAAGCGCGCCCAGGTAGTGGCCTTTGAACAGGTCACGCTGTTTGGTCTGCCGATTGTGGCGCGGCGCAAGGTACATTACGGGCCAATCGCGCCCCAGGAGTCCCGGGAGCTGTTTATTCGCCGTGCGCTGGTGGAAGGGGAATTTCACACCAAAGGTGCCTTCTTTGCTCATAACCGCGCGTTGATCGACGAAGTCGAAGCGCTGGAAGATCGCGCTCGGCGGCGAGATATTCTGGTCGATGAAGACACGCTCTATGACTTTTACGACCAGCGGATCCCGGCGGAGATAGTCAACGGCAAGGGCTTTGAGCACTGGCGCAAGCAGGCCGAGCAGCAAGAGCCACAATTACTGCATTTCGATATTGATTCACTTAAAGCGCGCGACGCGGAGGACGTTACCCAGGCGCAGTATCCTGATCATTTGATTCTGGCGGGCGTCGCGTATCCGGTAAGCTACCACTTTGACCCCGAAGCCGAGGATGACGGTGTTACCCTGACCGTTCCCGCTGCAATGTTGCCCCAGGTGCCGGTGCATGCTCTGGAGTGGTTGGTACCTGGGCTGCTGCGTGAAAAGTGTATTGCGCTTCTGAAGTCACTGCCGAAAAGCATCCGCCGCCAGGTGGTGCCGATTCCTGATTGGGTGGATGCGGCGCTGGAAACCCTGGTGCCCGATCAGCGCCCGTTAACCGAGGCCTTGGGGGAGTTCATTCGCCGCCGTACATCGACGCGGGTGCATCCCGACGACTGGCGCCTCGACGTGCTCGAACCGCATCTGATCATGAATATTCGCGTGGTCGATCACGCGGGCGAAACCTTAGGGCAGGGGCGCGATCTGCGTGCTTTAGAGCAGCGCTTTGAAGCGGCAGCCAGCGCAGGCGCCCAGGCACTGGCTGAACAGGTTAGCCAAGAGCCCGCTGTGGCCGGGCTACCCAAGACGCCGCTGCCCGCTTCGCGCGTTACCACCCAGGCAGGTATTCGCGTAGAGGCGTATCCTGCCCTGGTCGCTGAAAGCAGGATTGCGAAAACCAGCGGTCTTGACGCCAGCGAGTTCAAGGTGGCGTTGTTTGATCACCCTGCAAAAGCTGACGCTGCCCACCAGGAGGGCATCGCTCGGCTGGCAATTGCCAAGCTACCTGAACAGGTTAAAGCGATTAAACAACTGCCGGGTGTTGAGAAGTGCGCGCTACTGTTCGCCAAAGTGGGTAGTAAACAAGCTTTGATCGACGATCTGCTGCTTGCGGTGTTTGCCCAGGTGATTGCTCAGCACCCCCTGCCGCGCTCGGAAGGCGAGTTTAGCCAGCGACTAAACGCTACTCAGGGTCAGCTTGTAGACGAAGCGAAAGCACTGCTGGTACGCGTAGAGGCCGCGCTAAAAGGGCATCTGGCGGTCAGTAAGGTGCTCAAAGGGAAGCTTAATTTTGCTCTGGCGCTGGTGTATAGCGATGTTAGCGCGCAGATGCAGCGTCTGGTCTATCCAGGCTTTATTCGCGATGCGGGCGCTTGGCTGGACGAATACCCGCGCTACACCGAGGCGGCGCTCATTCGGCTTGAAAAAGCCGCCCGTGAGCGCGGTCGCGATCAAATGATGATGCAAGATGTCCAGGCATTAGAGGCCCGCTTTGATGCCCGCCGCGAAAGCGAGCGACGCGGAAGGGTGGAAGATCCTGAATTGGTCGCTTTTGGCTGGTGGCTGCAGGAGCTTAGAGTATCGCTATTTGCACAGCAGTTGGGGACTAACATGGTGGTGTCGGTAAAACGATTGGAAAAACGCTGGCAAGAGATCACTAGCGTTTAGCTAGGGGTTGAAAAAAGTTGCTGGAAAAACCGCTATTTTACGCACACAGTAACGTGATGGGTTCGCCGTAAGTCGCACGCTACATTGATGGCCGGTCACGTCGGCAAGCCGCTTAGAGGAGATTGGCATGACACATGTGGTGATTACCGGTACAGGTCTCTATACACCGGAACACGCCATTGATAATGCGGCCCTGGTGGCGGCATTTAATGCTTGGGTAGACAGCGAGAATGAACAGCATGCCGGAGCCATTGCGCGCGGCGAGCGCGAACCGCTGGCACATTCAAGCAGCGAATTTATCGAAAAAGCCTCCGGTATTAAGAGCCGCTATGTGCTCGATGCAGCTGGGATCCTTGACCCACAGCGTATGCGGCCTAAACTTCCGCAGCGGGGCAATGACGAACCCTCTATTCAGTGCGAGATGGCGACCGCTGCCGCGCGGCAGGCGCTGGCCGCTGCCAAGGTAGAAGCTGCTGACATCGAGCTGGTGATCGTGGCCTGCTCAAACCTGGAGCGTGCCTACCCCGCTATGGCGGTCGAGGTGCAGCAGGCCTTGGGCACAAGTGGTTACGGGTTCGATATGAATGTGGCCTGTAGTTCAGCGACGTTTGCTTTGGAAACGGCTGCCAACGCCATAGCCTCCGGCAGTGTGAAGCGTGCCCTGGTGGTCAATCCGGAAATTTGCTCGGCGCACCTCAACTTTCGAGACCGTGACAGCCACTTCATTTTCGGCGATGCTTGTACCGCTGTGGTACTAGAAAATAGCGCTATTGCGGTGGCCGATGAGCAGTTTGAAATTCTTGGCACGCGTCTGGTTACCCAGTTTTCCAACGCGATCCGTAATAATGCAGGGTTCCTTAACCGCGTAACGGACAGTGACCCACTCGCCTTGGATAAGCTGTTTGTGCAGGAAGGGCGTCGGGTGTTTAGAGAAGTTTGCCCGATGGTGGCTAAATTGATCACCGATCATTTGGCCTCCTTAGAGTTGGCCGGTGGCGATCTGAAGCGCATGTGGCTACACCAGGCTAACCGGCATATGAACGATTTGATTGCCCGCAAAGTATTGGGCTATGACCCGAGTGAAACACAGGCGCCGATTATTTTGGATCGTTACGCCAACACCAGTTCAGCGGGTTCTATAATCGCCTTTCACCTCCATCGCGAGGCGCTTGTGGAGGGCGATATTGGCGTGATTTGCTCCTTTGGAGCAGGTTATAGCGCGGGCAGTGTGGTTATTCGTCGTTTGTAGATGTCTGTATAAGGTGCAAGGGAATTGAAAAAGGAAAATGTCATGTGGCAGTGGTTTAATAACGCGCAGCCTGCGCTTTCGCTGCGTAGCAAAGGGTTGCCACTACTACTGGTGACGTTACTCGCAACCGGAGGCTGTGCCAGTACGCAAATGGCGGAAAATACTGCTCCCGAAGACCCTTGGGAAGGCTTTAACCGCAAAGTGTTTGCGTTTAACGATGTGTTGGATCGCTACGCGCTCAAGCCGGTGGCAACAGGCTATCGTGCTATTACCCCCGACCCGGTAGAAACGGGCGTAGGTAATTTTTTCTCCAACTTAGGTGAAGTGCGTACTGCGCTTAACAGCGTGCTGCAGGGCAAACCGTCAAACGCGGGCCTCGCCACGTCACGTTTTTTAATTAACTCCACGGTAGGCATTGGCGGACTGTTAGATTATGCCACCCTAATGGAAATTACTGCGGATGAAGAAGATTTTGGCCAAACGTTAGCGGTGTGGGGGTGGGAAGATTCGCGTTATCTGGTGCTGCCTTTCTTTGGCCCCAGCACGCTGCGGGATACCACCGGTATGCCCGCGAACATGGCAACGAACCCCGTTAATTATGCAGAAGACGATATTGTTCGAGTAGGCCTTACCGCACTCAAAGCGATCGATATTCGAGCGGGTTTGCTTGACCAGGAAGAATTAATTCGTGGTGATCGCTACCGTTTTATTCGTGACGCTTACTTGCAGAACCGCCAATTTGAGGTGAGCGATGGAGAATTGGGTGATGACCCCTTTGCCAGCGAAACCTTCGACTTTGATGACAGCGATTTTGATGACAGCGGTCAGGATGATAGTGACTTTGGTGACAACGAAGTCACCGATTGAGGCTTATGATGGATCATTCTAAGCAGTTGATCGCGGTGATCGACGAACCTGGTCGTGAACGTGATGCGCTGGCTGAAGCGATTACCTGCGATGGCATGTGGGTGTTTGCCGCTGAGGATATCGCGCATTTGCCTGCTGACACGGCGCTCATTGTTGCCCATGCTCGGGCAGTTCCGCGGCAGCAATGGACACACCTAACGCGACGCCTACCGACACTGGTAGTCAGTGACTCGCGTCAGGACGCCGACTTGATCAAAGCGATTGATGTGGGGCTGGTGGACTATATTGTCCATCCGCTGCGACACGCCGAGCTGTTGCGACGAATGATCCGTAAGGCCATTAAGCTCAACGATTTGGCGCTGGAGCGCGAGCGTGACCATGCGCGGCTGGCGGAGTTAAACGAGAGCCTAGAGACCCATCTCGCGCTGCTGCGGATGGATCAGCAGAGTGGAGGGCATATCCAGCGGCGTTTGTTACCGCTGCGGCCCAAGGTGATTAACGGGGTGTATTACGACTACGTATTTGCTCCTTCGCTCTATTTGTCTGGTGATTTTCTCGATTACCAACGCTATAACGAGCGCTACAGTGCCTTCTATTTCGCCGATGTATCGGGGCATGGTGCCTCGTCGGCATTTGTTACCGTGCTGCTCAAATATTTATGCAACCGCTGGCTGAGTGAGTGGGATGGCCAGCATCCGGAAAATCTGCCGCCTGATTGGTTAAAGGCGATGAACCGCGAGCTGCAGGGCACCGATATTGGTAAACATGCCACCTTATTTGTCGGTGTTATTGACCACGAGGCGCATACTCTTCACTATTCGCTCGGCGCGCAGCTTCCCATGCCCCTGTTGGCAGCAGAAGGAGAGCTACGCCGTTTAGAAGGCGAGGGAATGCCGGTAGGCCTTTTCCCCGATGTGGAGTATCCTTCGCTGAGTTGTGCATTGCCGAATAAATTTCGTCTATGGCTCTGCTCAGATGGAGTATTGGAATGCTTGCCGGGTAAAACGCTCGACACGCGGCTCAAGGAGCTTGAGCAATTAGTAAGCGAGAGTGTAACGCTTGAGCAGTTGCGCGACCGGCTAGCAGAAACGAATGCACTCCTTGCCGAAGGGGATGCAGAGTTTGATGCCAACCAAGAGCGCGATGCTTTACCCGATGATCTAACAATCATGATGGTGAGCGGATTTGGTCATGCTGATTGAAGAGGGCCGCATTAAAGCGGCGTTCGATTCTGGTGTTTTTATTCTAAAACTGTGTGGTGATGTGCGTTTGACGCTCTGCGCCACGCTGGATACTCAAGCCCAGCGTCTTGCCGAGACGCCGGGGTTGCGTGCCGTATTGATTGACCTGCGTGAAGCCACCAATGTCGATTCGACGGCGCTTGGTTTTTTGGCCAAGGTCGCGATGGCGGTGAAAGGGCGCCTGGAGCAGCCGCCGACGATTATTGTCGATAATCCTGATGTACGGCAGATGTTGGACGTGATGGGCTTTGCGCGTTTCTTCACGCTGATGGAAGCGCCGCTACAACAGACGAGTACGCTCAACAATGAGCTTGAAGAGCTGCCCCAAGAGCCGGCAGACGAAGAGGGACTGCGCGATCGTATCCTGGAAGCCCACCGTATTTTAATGCATATGAACGAGCATAACCGTGAGCAGTTTCAGCCACTGGTTGACATGCTTGAGTCGCAAGACGCCACTACGCATCACTAAGCTCCCCTCTCCTTGATAAGCCCCTGGCCTCTCCCAAGGGCTATCTACCGATAGTCTCCAATCCCGACAAAGGCCTTAAAATCAGCTATGATTAGCGGCCTATCTATTCCAGTGCGTACATTATCGCCTTAAGGAGACCCATGGATCTTAATCCTCGCCGGGTAGCACTGTTGGTTGCCGCCAATACGGCGCTGGCACCCTTTGCTATCGACGCTTATTTGCCTGCCATGGGTATCATTGCTGAAAGCATTGGCGCCAGTATTCACCGTACTGAACTCTCCATCAGCGTATTCTTGTTCGGCTTTGCATTGGGCCAGCTATGCTTTGGGCCGCTTTCGGATCGGATGGGTAGAAAGCCTGTGCTGTTGGGCGGATTGGTGGTGTTTATGCTGGCAAGTCTTGCTATTACGATGGCGAACAGTTTGCCCACGCTGCTGGCTTGGCGGTTTATTCAAGCGCTGGGAGGCGGGGCCTGCGTGGTCAACTCGGCGGCGATTGTGCGCGACTGCTTTAGCGGGCGTGAGGCCGCCAAAGTGATGTCCACCATGGCAATGATTATGATGCTGGCGCCGCTGGTGGCGCCTGCAGTGGGCAGTTTGCTACTGCACGTGGCCGGCTGGTGGCTGATTTTTGTGTTCTTAGCCGTTTACGCAGGCTTTTTGCTCTGGCTGCTAGGAACGCGGTTACCTGAAACCCGCGATATGTCGCTGCCGGCAGCTTCACCACGGCAGGTAATACGCAACTACGCCAGCGTGCTTAAGCATCGTGAAGGCATGGGCTATATCTGTGCGGTAGCGGCTTCCTTTGCGGGCCTGTTTGCCTTTGTGACCGCTTCGCCGTTTCTTTATCTCGACTATTTTGGCCTCTCGCCCGGCACTTATCCGCTAGTGTTTGGGGTCAACGTGGTCGTTATTGCGCTCTCTAATCGGGTCAATATTCATCTGCTCCGCAAGCGCACTCCTCAGCAGAATTTGCGTTTAGGGTTGCTTATACAACTGGTGGCCGCGCTTGGGTTGGTAGCGGTGACCGCCCTGGACATCGCGTCGCTAGTGATCGTGGTGCCGTTGATTATGCTGTTTACCGGTATGATCGGGCTGATTACACCCAACGCGATCTCGTCGTTACTGGATCATTTTGGCCATATCAGCGCCACGGCAACGGCGCTACTGGGCGGGATCCAGTTTACCTGCGGCGCCCTCGCGGGAGTGATGGTAGGGCTGTTCGAGGTAGAGCATCTTTGGCCCATGGTACTCACCATGCTGGGCGCTGCGTTGCTAGGCAATATCGGTGTGCGCAAACTGACTAAAGCACCTGCTGCGGATGAATAGTTTTCAAATGGATAGGGCGTATGGATAGAGCATATGGATAGTTTGAATGGGTAAGTTGAATGGATAGCATGCTGGCTTGGGTCAATATGCCGATGAGCACTTGGTTAGCTTGCTCCGCCGTACTGTTAATGGGTGCTTTTGTGCAGCGCGCTACCGGCTTTGGTTTGGCCATTATTGGCGCACCGCTACTGTTGATGCTAGAGCCTCGTCTGGTGCCGGTCACTCTGGTACTGTTCGGATTTACCGTCTCCCTGATGATGGTGCGTCATTACTGGCACGAGGTGCGCCTGGATTCCATTGGCATGGCGCTAGTGGGGCGCCTTCCCGGCAATGCGCTGGGTATTTGGCTGCTACTCGCCGCCCCCATGTCTGTGTTAGAAAAGCTGATTGCGGTCATCGTCCTGTTTGCGGTACTCGTCACCTTGTGCCGCTTTCAGTTGCCGGTAAACCGAATAACGCTGTTTGGCGCTGGGGTGCTCTCTGGCATTTTTGGCACCGTTGCGGCTATTGGTGGCCCACCCATCGTGCTGCTGATGCACGGCTTACCCACTGATCGTGTGCGCGGCAATCTAGCCGCCTTTTTCATTTTGACCTCTCTATTGACCTTAATCACCCTTGCCTTGGCTGACCAGATTCAGCTTTGGCATTTCCAGGTCGCGCTTACCTTCCTACCTGCAGTATTAATAGGTAACGCCTTGGCAGATACCGTAGCCCACCGTTTAGACCGACGCATGCTGCAAGGTGCCTCGCTGGCGTTATGCACCCTCGCGGCGCTAGGACTTTTGTGGTGATGTAAGGTCGGGTTGCCTCTATGTAACGAAAAATTTTCTACGTTTTGCTCGCTGTCATGAAGTTGTCATGGAACCAGTGCAAGGTATGCCTTGCGAAGGCCAGATCCCTACATGAACAGGAGTATTTCGCATGAACCGTATTCTAAAAACCACCGTTATCGCGGCTGCTGTAATGAGCGTTGCCGGTGTTGCTCAAGCCCGTGATCAAATCCGAATCGTTGGTTCCAGTACCGTTTACCCGTTTGCCAGCTACGTAACGGAAGAGTTCGGTGCGACTACTGGTAACCCGACGCCTGTTATTGAATCGACTGGTTCGGGCGGCGGTTTGCGTCTGTTCTGTAATGGTGTTGGTGAAGGCACACCCGACATTACTAACGCTTCTCGTCGCATGAAAGTGTCTGAGTTTGAGCGTTGTGAAGAGAACGGCGTTACCGATATCACCGAGGCTAAAATCGGTTCTGACGGCATCGTATTGGGTCAATCAAGCGAAAACGATGACATTGCTTTAACCCGCGAACAGATCTTCATGGCGGTAGCTGCCATGGTGCCGGTTGATGGCGAGTTAGTTGAAAACCCCTACACCAACTGGAGCGAGATCGATTCTTCGCTGCCAGACCGTGAAATCTCCATTTATGGGCCGCCGACAACTTCGGGTACCCGCGATGCTTTTGAAGAGCTGGTAATGGAATCTGCGTCTGAGGGTATGGATGTTTACGGCGATGAAGGCTACACCGATATTCGTTCTGACGGTGTTTACATCGATGCCGGTGAAAACGACAACCTGATCGTTCAGCGCCTTTCAGAAGACACCGGTGCCTTTGGTATCTTCGGCTACTCTTTCCTTGAAGAGAATACTGACACGATCAGCGCTGCCAGTATTGATGGCGTCGATCCTGAGGCTGAGGCGATCAGCTCCGGTGACTATCCTATCGCGCGTTCACTGTGGTTCTACGTGAAGAACCAGCACGCTGAAGACGTCCCGCCGATGTACGATTACGTCGATATGTTTATGAGCGAAATGATGATTGGCGATGATGGCTACTTGCGTGATATCGGCTTGATCGTTCTGCCAGAAGAAGAGCGCGAAGAGTGGCGCCAGGCTGTTGCAGATCGCACTTCAATGACAGCAGACGTTCTTAAGTAAGTTGGTAGGTCAGATTAAAAGTGGTCGGCAGCGCAAGCTGCCGACCCGTTATTGTTGATAGGTTTCTTAACCGGTGACCACGTGAGAGAGATGCGATGCAGACCAACCAGCTTCTTCTGATTTTTTGCAGTGCATTATTGCTGCTGGGGCTGCTGGCTTTTTTTGCTGGCCGTTCAAAAGCCACTCGGTTACGTAGCGCGGGTACGGCGATGTTCGCCCAGCCTGACCAATACGCTTGGTTTACAGTACTCTCCACCGCCGGGCCAGCCGTGGTAGTGAGTGCCTTGGGCGCTTTCGTTTTGCTTCTAATGGGCGCCGACATTCCTACGCTTTATCTGCTGGCGGCGAGCTTAGTGATAGCAGCCATCGGGCTACTGGTGAGTCTTAATCAAGTAAAACCCGATTTTCATGCCCGTCAAGCCATTGAGCGGGTCATTCGCATGACCCTGGCTGGGGCAGCGTTAATCTCCATTTTGACGACCTTTGGTATTTTAATTTCGATTATTTCCGAGGCGCTGCGCTTTTTCCAAATGCACAGCTTCTGGGAGTTCATTACCGGCACCACTTGGAATCCAGGCGCGAGCTTTTTAGCATCCGCGGGTCGCGGTGATGGTAGCGGCGCTGAGTTTGGCTCGGTACCGCTGTTTGCTGGCACCTTTATGATTACCGCCATCGCTATGCTGGTGGCGGTGCCTATCGGTTTGCTTTCAGCGATTTATATGTCTGAATTTGCACCGCGCAAAGTGCGTACCGTCGCCAAGCCGGTGTTAGAAGTATTGGCAGGTATTCCTACCGTCGTTTATGGCTTTTTTGCCGCCATCACCGTGGCGCCGATCATTGTCAATATTGCCGGTTTTCTGGGGCTCGATGCGTCTTATAACAATGCGCTGGCACCCGGCATTGTGATGGGTATTATGATCATTCCGTTTATCTCATCGCTATCTGATGATGTGATCAATTCGGTGCCCGATAGCATGCGCCAGGGGTCGCTGGCACTCGGTATGACCAAAGGGGAAACGATTCGTGATGTGGTAGTGCCCGCTGCCATGCCGGGGATTATCTCAGCGTCGCTCTTGGGTATGTCTCGTGCCATGGGTGAAACCATGATCGTGGTTATGGCGGCGGGTATGCGGCCTAATTTAACCGCTAATCCGCTGGAAGATATGACCACGGTGACTGTGCGTATCGTGGCGGCGCTCACCGGCGACCAAGAGTTTGAAAGTGCCGAAACATTATCAGCTTTTGCCCTTGGACTCGTGCTCTTCGTGATCACACTCGCACTCAACTTGGTGTCAGTATTGATGATCCGTCGTTTCCGTGAAAAATACCGCGTGAATAACCTGTAACGCCGAGGAACTGTTTCGATGAGCCACTCTTTTGACGAAATCAGCCAGCAGCTTAAGCGGCGTCACCGAAAGTCTACCCGCCTTAAATGGATAACCATGGGATCGTTAGGTCTCGCGGGCCTTTTTCTGGTGCTGTTTTTTGCCGATATGCTGAGTAAAGGTCTACCCGCTTTCCAGCAGGCCTATATACAAACCGAGATTAGCTACACACAAGAAGCCGAAACCGATGGGCGGCGGGCGTTTGATGAAGAGCTGTTGCCGTTAATTAGCCGTACGGCGGTGCGTACAATTCCATTAGAGTTGCGCAACAATCCTGACATGATCGGCACCAGTAAAGCGGAGTGGGTATTAGCGAATAGTGATGTCGATCAATACTTGAAGGGACACCGGCATCGCTTGAGTGACGAGGAGCAGGAAGCCCTTGATGCCCGAGTCGAATCTGGACAGGTGGATCTACGCTTTAATACCACTTTCTTTGGCTCGGGTGATTCAAAAATTGCCGAGAACGCGGGCATTTTATCGGCAGTGGTCGGCACCATTATGACCATGATCGTCACCCTGGCGATATCTTTCCCGATCGGCGTGATGACAGCTATTTATCTTGAAGAGTTTGCGCCGGATAACCGCTTAACCCAGATTATTGAAATTAACATCAATAACCTAGCGGCGATCCCGTCGATTCTATTTGGTCTGCTGGGTCTTGCGATCTTTATTAACTTTTTCGGGGTGCCGCGGTCGTCTCCATTAGTGGGCGGTATGACGCTGGCATTGATGACGCTGCCAGTGATCATTATTTCGACACGTACCGCACTGCGTAGCGTGCCTGAATCCATCCGTCACGCAGGCTTTGGGGTGGGCTGTTCACGCTGGCAGGTAGTGCGGGATCACGTTCTACCCTTAGCAATGCCGGGTATTATGACAGGTTCTATTATCGGCCTGGCGCAAGCGATGGGTGAAACGGCGCCGCTGATTATTGTAGGGATGGTGGCCTTTATCCCCGATGTGGGCGTTTCCTTTACCAACGCGGCAACAGTGATGCCTGCGCAAATATTCACCTGGGCTGGTGAACCTGAGCAGGCGTTTGTGGAAAAAACTGCTGGCGGTATTTTGGTGCTACTCACCATACTCATCTCACTCAACGCTTTTGCCGTTGTGATGCGTAAGAAATTTGAGCGTCGCTGGTAGGCCAGTGCGTTATAGAGGACATTTCTATGAATAGCCATGCAACTGTAATGAACGGCCAGCAGACACCTGCGGTTGGGCAACCCTATACACGAAATGAAGCTGCGTGCCACGACCTGAGTTTCCGGGTTCGCGATTTGAATCTGTGGTATGGCAAAAACCAAGCGCTGAAGAATCTAAATATTGATCTTTTTCAGAAAAATGTGACGGCGCTGATTGGCCCTTCGGGGTGTGGTAAGTCGACGTTCTTACGCTGCTTGAATCGTATGAACGACCTGATTCCTAGCGTACGCACCGAAGGCCTGGTCGAGATGGACGGGTTGGACGTTAACGCACCTAAAATGGATGAAGTGGCGCTCCGTCGCCGGGTGGGCATGGTTTTCCAAAAGCCTAATCCGTTTCCTAAGTCGATCTTTGAAAATATCGCTTACGCACCACGCATGCACGACTTGGTCAGCCGTAAAGCCGAGCAGGAAGAATTGGTTGAAAAAGCGCTGCGTGACGCTGGGTTGTGGAACGAGGTGAAAGACAAGCTGCATGAGCCAGGCACCTCTCTGTCCGGTGGTCAGCAACAGCGGTTGTGTATTGCCCGCGCTATTGCTGTTCAGCCTGATGTGATTTTGATGGATGAGCCAACCTCAGCGCTTGATCCTATTTCCACCGCCACCATCGAAGACCTGATGGACAAGCTGAAAGAGAAATTCACCATCATTACCGTGACGCATAATATGCAGCAGGCGGCGCGGGTGGCGGACTACACGGCGTTCTTCCACCTGGGGGAAATCATTGAGTACAACGACACCAAAGTGATGTTCTCAACCCCGGCACAGAAGAAGACCGAGGACTATATCTCTGGTCGTTATGGTTAATTAATGCTTGCTAATTAATACTTACTACGCAGGCCTACTACACGGTGGTGGGCCTGTTTGTTAGTAGGCGTTTTTTTAAGTGTTTATATATGTTTTAACGTATATAGCCGTTATGCTTTCTCTTAATAGATTGTGTAACCGTTAGCTTAGGAGGCACTCATGGCACTACGTATTGGCATTAACGGCTTTGGGCGGATTGGGCGTTTGGCATTGCGCAGTTTGTGGGGGCAGGTAGACGCTGGCGCGGTAGCAATAACACGCATTAACGACCCGGGCGGCGATGCGGCAACCTTTGCCCACCTGCTGGAGTTTGATTCAGTTCACGGGCGCTGGACACCAGGGAAGGGTATCTTGGCAACCGATGACGCTATCGTTCTCGATGGAAAAACTGTCGTCTTTAGCGCTAATAAAGCAATTGCCGATAGCGATTGGTCGAACTGCGATATCGTGATCGAGTGCTCGGGCGTAATGAAAACCACCGATAAACTGCAGGCGTACATTGATCAAGGCGTCGGTCGTGTGGTGGTGAGTGCGCCTATGAAAGAGGCGAACGTGCTTAATGTGGTGGTGGGGGTGAACGACCACCTTTACGATCCTGCTCAACATAAGATCGTTACCGCTGCCAGTTGCACCACCAACTGCCTGGCACCGGTAGTCAAAGTCATTCAGGAAACCTTTGGTATCCGCCATGGCTCGATGACCACGGTGCACGACATCACCAACACTCAAACCATTTTAGATGCCCCGCATAAAGACCTGCGCCGCGCCCGGGCTTGCGGCATGAGCTTAATCCCCACCACCACCGGCTCGGCCAAAGCCATCACTGCTATTTTCCCCGAACTGGAAGGCAAGCTAAACGGTCACGCGATTCGTGTGCCGCTGGCTAACGCTTCGCTTACCGATATGGTGTTCGAGCTTGAGCGCGAAGTGACCGTCGAAGAGATCAATCAGGCGCTAAAAGCAGCGGCTGATGGCGAGCTTGCCGGTATTTTGGGCTATGAAGAGCGCCCGCTAGTGTCGATTGATTACCGCACCGACCCGCGCAGCTCGATCATTGATGCGCTCTCCACCATGGTGATCAATGGCACCCAGCTAAAACTCTATGCCTGGTACGACAACGAGTGGGGCTACGCCAACCGCACGGCCGAGTTGGCCCTGATGGTAGGTAGTGGGCAGGTAGTCGGTGAGCAGGTGGGCCGTGGCTGATTTATCGTTGTTAAAGCGGGTAAAGGCGCTACCTTTCGAGGTGCGCCAATATATGCTGATTACCGGCAACTACTGGGCGTTCACGGTAACCGACGGCGCGCTGCGTATGCTGGTGGTCATGCACTTCCATCAACTGGGTTACTCGCCGTTAGAAATCGCCATGCTGTTTCTGTTTTACGAAGCTTTTGGTGTGGTGACTAACCTGGTAGGTGGCTGGTTGGGCGCGCGGTTGGGTCTCAACCGCACCATGAATGTGGGGCTTGGGCTGCAAATTATTGCGCTTGCTATGCTGATGGTGCCCGCTAGCCTGCTGACAGTTGCTTGGGTGATGGCTGCTCAGGCGCTGTCGGGGATCGCTAAAGACCTCAACAAAATGAGCGCTAAAAGCGCCGTTAAAGTGCTGGTGCCAAAAGAGAGTGCTAACGCCAATAGTTCACTCTACCGGTGGGTGGCGATGCTGACCGGCTCTAAAAACGCGTTAAAGGGGCTAGGCTTTTTTGTTGGCGGGTTGCTGCTAACGTTGATTGGCTTCCAGGCCGCAGTGTTGGTGATGGCGGTAATGCTTGGCGGCGTGTTACTGCTTTCACTGTTGAGGCTTAAGGCGGATTTAGGCCGCCAAAAAGTAAAGCCCAAGTTCTCCGAAATCTTCTCAAAATCACGTGCGATTAACGTGCTCTCCGCGGCGCGCTTTTGCCTGTTTTCGGCACGGGATGTGTGGTTTGTGGTAGCGCTGCCGGTGTTTTTATACGATCAGCACGGCTGGACACACTGGACAGTGGGTGGGCTGTTAGCGGTATGGGTGATCGGTTATGGCGGGGTGCAAACCCAAGCACCTAAATTAACCCGGCTGATCAAAGGCGATGCGCGGGCACTTACCGCCGGCTGGGCGGCGGCATTGGGCGTGCTGGCGATTTTGTTGGCGATGCTGCCCTTGGCGCAGGTAGGCTGGTTAGTCGTCGGTTTGCTCGCCTTTGGCGTATTGTTTGCGATTAACTCCAGCTGGCACAGTTACTTGATTGTGCATTATGCCCGCGCTGACGGCGTCTCCATGGATGTTGGTTTCTATTATATGGCCAATGCCATGGGGCGTTTAGTGGGCACGCTACTGTCGGGCTGGCTATATATGGCATATGGGCTGAGCGCCTGCCTGTGGGTATCCGCCGCCTTAGTGGCTGCCAGCGCATTGATGGCGCTGGCGTTGCCTAAGCAAGTCGCATGATCCGCGCTTCGCCCAGACTGGGTTTAACGCTCACTTTAGGCAGTGCACAAACTCTTGCCTGGGCCTCCAGCTATTACTTGACCGCTATCCTTGTGGTGCCCATGGCCCGCGAGCGGGATTTGAGCTTCTGTGTATTCGTGTGCTTCGACTATAAGGGCGAGGCGTCTATATAAAGGCGACGTAGTTTCCACTGTCCGATCTGTATGAATTGGATTGGTTTATGGTATATGTGATATATCTTGCATTGAGCTTACTTAAGCGAGAGTTTATATGACAGACCATCCTTTTTCGTCTCAATCACTCCTTGCTCAGGGCGGTAGTCACCTTGAGCACGAATATGGAGTAATCATCCCGCCAGTATATACATCAACGACTTACCTTCGAGACAGCGATAATCAATATCGCAGCGGTCGAGTGTATTCCAGAGCTGACAACCCAACGTACCGACCTGCAGAAATACTCTTGGCAGAGCTGGAAAATGCGGTTGATGCCCGTTTATTCGCCTCGGGTATGGCAGCGGCAACAACTGTTTTTCAGGCGTTAAAGCCCGGCGATTCAGTCATCGCTCCTAAAGTGATGTACTGGGCGTTGCGTAAATGGCTGCAGACCTTTGGTGTCGATAGCGGGCTGAATGTTCGTTTTGTGGACACTACAAATCTGGACGAATTACGCCTTGCCATTGATGAAAAAGCACCCACACTTATTTGGCTTGAAACGCCTGGCAATCCGCTCTGGACCGTTACCGATATTGCTGCAGTAGCTGATTTAGCAAAAGACTGCAGAGCCCTGCTTGCTGTTGACTCTACTGTTGCTACACCATTGCTAACAAAACCGTTGAACCTTGGTGCTGATATCGTGATGCATTCAGCCACCAAATACCTCAACGGCCACTCTGATGTTATTTCCGGAGTATTGGCTGCACGGGAAGATAACGCCTTCTGGCAGCGTCTGGTTGCCATTCGCGCCCAATCTGGTGCAGTTCCTGGCCCAACTGATGCAGCTCAATTACTACGTGGAATGCGAACCTTGTTTTTACGGGTGCGGGAAAGCTGTCAAAGTGCGTTATATATTGCTGGACAGCTGGAGCAGCATCCGCATGTAATTGAGGTGTTATACCCCGGTTTAAAAAGTTTTTCCGGCCACGACGTGGCTCAAAAGCAAATGAGCAGTGGTTTCGGCGGTATGTTGTCTATTCGTTTAGCCGGTGGAGAAAAAGCCGCTATTGCAGTTGCCGCTAAAACGCAGCTCTGGTGTCGGGCTACTTCGTTAGGCGGTGTAGAAAGTTTGATTGAGCACCGTGCCAGTATTGAAGGTTCTGACTCGCCAGTTCCGCTGGATTTGCTGCGCTTGTCGGTCGGGATTGAAAAGGCCGACGATCTGCTGGCCGATTTGCAGCAATCCATTGATAGCGCTCACGCGTAAATGCTCATGTACGTAAAGCCGCGCGTACCATTAACCCTTGTTACCGTCTTCTTAGCTAAGGCTGTAACAAGGGTGAACCCTCCATATACAGGTGGCGAAGCTTCCACCATCCCTCAACGTTTAAGCTTAACCCTTGCCCTATAAGCGCCGGGTCAATGAACAGCGTTATATTTTGGTAGCGATGGCATTGGTAAAGCGAAGAGTCTGCGGGTGGGTTTGCCTCGGCAATGGCGACCTTGGCAAGCCCACCGCAGCAGCCATGTCTTGGGGAAAGGCGTACGGTAAGGATGCCGCCTCGCTGCTTGATAAAGTCTAGTGCTTTGCTATCTATATCAATCACATTACCCATGGCCTATCCAATCGTTATTGAGCCCAATGCTTGGGATGGCTACAGGCATGATGACCTGGTGACCTAGCTCAAAATTTAATGATTAACAGTAGCCGGAAAATGATGGCGGGTCTTGTTTGCAATTCTTACCAGCGCGAGCATCAGCGGTACTTCGACCAATACGCCGACAACAGTGGCTAGCGCAGCGCCCGACTGTAAGCCAAACAGTGCGATAGCCGCTGCCACCGCCAGTTCAAAGAAGTTGCTGGCGCCGATCATCGCCCCCGGGGCGGCAATATTGTGCGGCAACTTCCAGGCCTTAGCCCAGCCATAGGCAATAAAGAAGATCAAAAAGGTCTGAATAATCAGCGGGATCGCGATCAGCACGATATGCAGCGGATTATTCAGAATGACCTCGCCCTGGAAGGCAAACAGCAGCACTAGGGTAATGATCAAACCAATCGGCGTGATCGGGCCAACGCGCTTCATAAAGACATTGTCGTACCATTCGGCGCCGCGTTTTTTAATCAAGCTCTGCCGGGTGATATAGCCCGCCGCCAGGGGAATCACTATATATAGGATCACTGATAGTGCGACGGTGTCCCAGGGCACCTGAATATTGGAAATGCCCAGTAGGAAGACCACGATAGGAGCAAACGCGAACAGCATAATTAGATCATTAAGCGCCACTTGCACCAGAGTGTAGGCGGCATCGCCGCGGGTCAGGTAGCTCCACACAAACACCATGGCGGTACACGGCGCGGCGCCCAGCAGAATTGCACCGGCTAAATACTGGCTGGCTAGCTCGGCGGGAATAAACGGTCGAAAGATCACCATCAGGAATAGCCAGGAGATGGCGAACATAGTGAAAGGTTTGATCAACCAGTTCACTGATGTAGTGATGATCAGACCTTTTGGCTGCCGACGCACGCCCAGCAGCGAGGTGAAGTCAATTTGCGCCATCATGGGGAAAATCATTGCCCAGATAAGTATCGCCACTGGAATCGACACTTGCGCCACTTCAAAGCGTGACAGTGTTTCCGGTACTGCTGGGATAAATTGCCCAATTAAGATGCCTACCACAATGGCGAGTGCTACCCATAGCGTGAGGTAGCGCTCAAAAATTCCCATGCCTTCGGCGGTAGAGGGTGAGGCGTTGTCTTGCAGTGCTGGCATGTGAAGCTCCTGATTAGATGGCGCGTTGATTAACCCGCTTTGAGACTTCTTCGGCGCTCTCTTTGCGCTCCGAATAACGATCCGTCAGCACGTCACTGCGATCACGCACTAGTAGAGTGAATTTCACCAGCTCTTCCATGACATCCACGATACGGTCATAAAACGGTGAAGGCTTCATCCGGTCTTTATCATCAAACTCCATAAAGGCTTTGGGTATCGAGGACTGATTGGGAATCGTCAGCATACGCATCCAACGCCCCAAGATGCGTAGCTGATTGACCGTATTGAAGGACTGCGAACCGCCGCAGACCTGCATTACCGCCAAGGTTTTGCCCTGAGTAGGGCGGACGCCACCCAGGGCAAGGGGGATCCAATCTATTTGCGCCTTCATAATGCCGGTCATTGCGCCGTGACGTTCGGGGGAGCACCACACCATCCCTTCTGCCCATTGGGCCAATTGGCGTAGCTCATCGACTTTGGGGTGGCTGGCATCTTCTGCATCCGGTAACGGCAGCCCCCTGGGGTCAAAGATTCTTGTTTCTGCGCCCATGGCATTGAGTAAATGTGCGGCTTCCTCAACCGCTAACCGGCTGAAAGAGCGCTCACGCAGAGAGCCGTATAGCAGCAATATTTTAGGTGCGTGTTCAGTGCTATGTGGAATCCTCAGCCGTTCGCTGCTGGGCGGTTCAAAGAATTCAGCGTCTATATTAGGCAGATCATTCAGGTCGGAAAAATCAGTCAGTGAGATCATCGCGGTTTACTCGGATTGGGTCTTAATAGCTTGATGATTCCATCATATATGTTTTTTCGTATATTTCTAGGGCAACTGTGTGCCTGCAATATTGCCGTCATGAACCCGGCGTAGAGTGACAGCCACTAACTACATAAGAGGCTGTTTATTTATGACGAAGCGCCGCGTGTTGTTCCTCTGCAATGCTAACTCTGCACGGTCTCTGATGGGGGAGGCGTTGCTTCGCCATTTGGCAGATGATCGTTTTGAAGCGTTTAGTGCCGGTTCTGAACCGGATGAGCCCCATGCATTGACACTTGAAGCGTTGCGTAAACACGGGCTCCCCACCGAGGGCCTGCGCAGTAAGTCGTTGGATGAGTTTGAAAGCGAGACCTTCGATTTTGTCATTGTGCTGTGCGACAAATCCCAGCAAGCCTGCCGCGATTGGCAAGGGGAGGCGGGCGAAGTTCTATCCTGGGATATTCGTGACCCTCGCTTGATCGGCAAGTCAGATGCTTATGAGCAGGCATTATTAGAGATTCGTCGGCGCCTACAGCTCTGGCTGCCTCTCCACACATCTGATTAACCTTACTGAAAGGGGCGGGTCGAGATGAAATGGATTAATAACTTAAGCGTCAAGGCAAGTTGGACGCTTGTATTAGTGGCCTTTAGCGGCCTGGTCGTCGTCATTGGCGCACTGGGTTTGTTCGCCAACCATTTTGGTCGTGAGGCATTTACGTCGCTTCATGAACGGGACATGGCACAAATTAGTCAGCTCAATAGCGCCTATACCCAGCTGTTGCGTGCGCGTATTCAGATGAACCGTGCAGCGGAGTTAATTCGTACCCCTTCGTTTGATCGACCTGACCCTCTGATAGAAGAAGCCCAGCGGTTGCTTGATGAGGCGTCCGAGAACTTCACTCAATTTACAGCGAGTGATTTTGATCAGGATCAGCAGTCGTTTGTCGAACAGTTAGCTTCGAACTTTCAATCATTTGTTAACAATAATCTCAATCTTCAGATGATGATGCTTGAAGAGCGCGACATATCAGGCTTTTTCTCGGGTGAGTCGCGAGTGGATGATAGTAGCGAGCACTTTGTGGCAAGCGCTGAGGCTTTTATTGGCGCTTCCACTCAGCGGGGTAACACCTTGCTTATGCGCTTTGAGCAGGTTTCATCGCTACTTTTTTGGGGAGTGATTACAGCGCTTGGCGCTGCGCTGTTGGTAGTGACGGTAGTGGTATGGGGCGTGCGTAAAAATGTGCTTCGCCCATTGAAGAAAATCACTGGGCACTTCCAGCGCATTGCTAACGGTGACCTGTCGGCGCCAGTAACGGCGCACTCAAGTAACGAAATTGGTCAGCTATTTAGTGAGCTGGATAAGATGCAGCACTCCCTGACGGCCACGGTTAATCGTCTTAATACGAGCAGCCAGCAGGTATATAGCAATAGTCAGGAGATGACTGAGCAGAACCAGCTTTTGGCGAGCCAAACCGACACTCAAGTGTCAGCTTTGCAGCAAATGGCAGCGAGCTTGGAACAGCTAACCGCCACGGTGAATCAGAATGCTGAAAGTGCGGCGCATGTTAACCAGTCAACGGCAGATGTGTCTCAAAAAGCGCAGCAGGGTGATGAGGTGATTACCCAGTTTATCGCCACCATGGAGGCGATAAATAGTCACTCCGAAGAGATTCAAAGCATTATTCGCATGATTGAAAGCATTGCTTTCCAAACCAATATTTTAGCGCTCAATGCATCGGTTGAAGCCGCGCGTGCCGGTGAGCACGGGCGTGGGTTTGCGGTGGTCGCCAATGAGGTGCGTGCACTGGCAACGCGCAGTGCCAGTTCCGCCAGTGATATTCGCTCACGCATTGAAGCGTCGAGTGCGAGCGTCCAGCAAGGCAGCATATTGTCTCAGCAGGCTGGTGAACATACACGGGCGATCATGCAAGCAGCGAGGAATGTGGACACGCTGATGACGCAAATCACCCATGCCTCTGAAGAGCAGCGGCGAGGCATTGAGGAGGTCAACCACGCGGTTGCTCAGATCGATACCACTACCCAAGACACCATGCGCTTAGTCAATCAGGCGGCCCAGAGCGCGGAGGTGCTGTCCCAAGAAGCTTTGCAGATGCGTGAATATGCCGGTCAATTTAGTGTGTTGGAGAGTGCCATTGAACCAGGCTTGTCTGGTATTGATAAAAATCAAACTGACTATCCCGAATGGGAGCAGCTCAGTCATCAAGAGGGCGCCTTACCGGATGACCATGAGCAAGCCCGTCGTCAGGCGGGATTATTGGCTTCGGCTTAGCATTCTGGATGAAGGAATTTAGCTTTACTCCTGAGCTTACAACGCTATCATGCGATTTTCTCTGAGCGTCATGTAGCGTGTTAGCAACAAAGTGGTTAGTGACACCCTTTAGCTTGTTTTTTCAGCGTTTTCTGAACGACCCTATGCTGCTCTCAATGAGTATCCTATGGGTCGTTTTGTGTTGGCTGGAGCCTCAACCACTGAGTGAAATGGCTGACCGGGTTCACTGGACAACCCTTGTAGTATTAACCGGCCTAATGCTGCTCAGTCGCGCGTTAGAACTGAGTGGTTATTTAACGCTCTGGGGTCGTCAGTTATTAGCTCTACTGCGTGGTGAGCGCCGACTTGCGGTCGGTTTGATTCTGTTTTCGGGGCTTCTCTCGGCGATAGTCACTAACGATGTGGCGCTGTTTATTGTGGTACCACTGACGCTTAGTCTGGCGGGAATGGCAACACTGCCGATTGAACGCTTGATTGTGTTTGAGGCGCTGGCTGTGAATGCAGGCTCATCGCTGAGCCCGATTGGTAATCCGCAAAATCTCTATTTATGGCAGCTTTCAGGCATTCGCTTCGGCGACTTTTTATGGGTAATGTTGCCGCTTGGGGTGGGCTTGATGCTGTTGCTCTTACTTTTTGTTCCCTTGGCATTTCCGAAAGCGTCAATACACTTGGAAGCAGTTTCTGCGATGACGGCTGAGCGCCGAAAGGCGCCGTTATGGGCGGCGCTTATTGGCTATCCACTTTTTCTGGTCGCGGTAGACATGGGGTGGGTGCTATCGGCGCTGGCTGGCGTTTTGCTTTCGATGCTATGGGTGGCTCGACGGGCGGTATTCAGTATTGATTGGCTACTGCTGATAGTGTTTGTATTGATGTTCGTAAATCTAAGTGTCATCGGTGAGCTGAGCGTTGTTCAGCAGTTTATACATTCAATGCGCCAGTGGCCGGGTGGCGATGTTAGTGCTGGCGTACTCCTTTCACAGGTCGTATCCAACGTGCCAGCGACCCTACTGCTTGCCCAGCAGAGTGAGTGGCAGCCGCTGGCTTGGGGCGTTAGCGTGGGTGGCTTTGGTTTGGCGGTAGGCTCAATGGCGAATTTAATCGCGCTACGTTTGGCACGCCAGCCTGGGATTTGGAAGGAGTTTCATTGCTGGTCGCTCCCCATGTTGGGGCTGGGGTGGTTGTTTGCCGCCGTATGGCTCAGCGCCCTGGCGCGGTAATAGGGTCAGGGCGCTTCACAAAAGGCTATATTTTGTAATAGCGCAGCTTAATCAACTAGCTCGACGGCGACAGCCGTTGCTTCGCCACCGCCAATGCATAAGCTGGCAATACCGCGTTTGCCGCCTTTGGTACGTAGGGCATGAATTAGCGTAGCGATGATGCGTGAGCCGGTAGAGCCAATCGGGTGGCCTTGGGCGCAGGCGCCGCCAAACACATTGACTTTGTCGTGGGGCAGGCCCAAGTCATCCATGGCCATCAGTGTCACCACCGCAAAGGCTTCGTTAATCTCGAATAGGTCTACGTCATTCACGCCCCAATCGAGCTTTTTCATCAGCTTTTCAATCGCACCCACTGGCGCGATGGTGAACTCACTAGGGTGTCGCGAGTGAGTCGTGTGGCCTAGCATACGCGCTAGCGGCTTAATACCTTGTTGATCTGCAGCTTCCTGACTCGCCAAGATAAGTGCCGAAGCGCCGTCGGAAATTGAGCTGGCGTTGGCGGCAGTAATCGTACCGTCTTTGGCAAAAGCGGGGCGCAACTGGCGGATTTTGTCGAGCTTAGCTTGGAAGGGCTGCTCATCTTGTTCGACAAGGGTTTCGCCCTGGCGAGAGGTGACCATCACCGGTGCGATCTCTGCGCTTAGGTGGCCTGAGTTGGTGGCGGCCATGGCGCGCTCAAGGGACGCAATAGCAAAATCATCCAGGCGCTCCCGCGTGTAGCCTCGCTCAGTAGCCACATCCTGGGCAAACACGCCCATTAGTTTGCCCGTTTCGGCGTCTTCCAGCCCATCCAAAAACATATGGTCTTTAAGCTCGCCGTGCCCCAGCCGATAGCCGCCCCGCGCCTTGGTAAGCACGTGGGGGGCGTTAGACATGGACTCCATGCCGCCAGCCAGCAAAATATCGCCACTGCCCGCTTTGATTAAATCGTGGGCAAGCATGGTGGCTTTCATCCCCGAGCCGCACAGCTTGTTAATAGTGGTGGCGCCATTGGCATCAGGAATGCCCGCTTGGCGCATTGCTTGCCGCGCAGGGCCCTGCTTAACACCAGCGGGCAGTACACAGCCCATAATGCCTTCGGTGATCAGGGCTGGGTCAATTCCCGCCTCTTCAATGGCCGCTTTGATGGCGACTGCGCCAAGCTGTGGCGCTGTCATGCTTGCAAGGCTGCCCATCATGCCGCCCATCGGCGTGCGTTTGGCGGCGAGAAATACAACATCGGTGGGGTTGCTCATGGCCAATCTCCTTCAGTTTATTGTGATTATCATAACGAGTAGTGGGTGATACGTTGACCCGTAGGCGGTGCTGTGGTTCTCTCCAGAGTAACCAAGCAAGCGCTAGTGTAAATGACATGAATGTAATGAATGCATCCCCTCGCCGCAAGGAACTGACGCGCCTCGCTGCTCAGCTATTCGTCCAAGAGGGCTTTGATCGCACGACCGTGCGAATGCTGGCGCAGGAAATGGGTATTAAGTCCGGTAGCTTGTTTCATCATTTTAAAGATAAGCAGGAAATCCTCGCTGCGGTCATTGAAGAGGGCACTCAAAATGCCTTGATGATTGCGCGAAAAGCGCTGGACGAGTGCGCTGCAGAGCCTGAAGTTCGGCTGCGCGCTATGGCACGTGCCCATCTTGAAACCCTCTTTACCGATCGCAATGCCCATGTGGTGGCACTCTTTGAGTGGCGCCGACTCGACCCAGCGGCCAGTGCTCATTTGAGCCACTTGCGTGACGCTTACGAGGCGCTGTGGGTCGCTGTTATCGACGATGCGTTGGAAGCTGGCTTGATCCATGGCGACCGCTTTCTTGTCTCGCGTTTTGTTTTGGGGGCGCTGAACTGGACAGTGCGCTGGTACGACCCCAGCGGGCCACGCTCGCCTGATGACCTCGCTGACGAGCTGGTTGCCATGATTATGCCCACCTCTGCTTAATACTCTGACAACAGCCTCGACCAACGTCTAACGCTACAGCTTATATCAGTGCTTGCTCTCTGAGTCGTTTGCTTTTAGCGTTGCTATTATCTTTTAGCTTACGTTAACGTCAACGGATAAATATAACAACACTGCTTGCGGTTATTCTCACTACGAGCTCATTTCCAATAACACAAGAGAGCCATCATGACAGCGACATCACAATCACTGCCCGACTATTACCACTACCTCGATAACTTTTCCGTTGATCGCGTTCTTGCCCGTCTGGATGACCACCGGGACGGCCTGCTAAATGCCTTTGAGGCCTGCTGTGGTCGTCATGTGCGCGCTGGCCGCGGCGATGTGCTGGCGCTGGTTCAAGAGGACTCTCAAGGTGATATGCATACCTTGAGCTACGCCGAGCTAGACGAGCAAAGCGCAAAGTTGGCAGGGTGGTTTAAATCCCAGGGGTTGGGTATAGGCGACCGCATTGCCTGCATGCTGCCGCGGTCACCACAGCTATTGATTGCAGTGCTCGCCACTTGGCGTATTGGGGCGGTCTACCAGCCGCTGTTTACCGCCTTTGGCCCCGATGCGGTGGACTATCGGCTAGGGCGTGCAGGCACCAAGTTGGTGATTACTGATCACGCTAACCGCTATAAATTCGATGGCCTTAGCCAATGCCCGCCGGTACTGGCGGTGGGCGGGGCGACCAGTGAGCATGCCGATGATCACGACTGGCAGGCGGCGTTGACGCATACGTCAATGAGCGACAAGCCGCCGAGGCTTGCGCCTGAAGCACCATTTCTGCAAATGTTTACCTCTGGCACCGTGGGTAAGCCGAAAGGCGTTGCCGTTCCACTGGCAGGGATGACCGCTTTTGCGATCTATATGGAGCTGGCCATTGATCTGCGTGACGATGACCGCTTCTGGAATATGGCCGATCCCGGTTGGGCTTATGGTCTCTACTATGCGATTGCCGGGCCTTTACTGCTTGGTGTGACGACGCATTTTTGTGAGGCAGGATTTAGCGCCGAGGGGGCGCTGGCGTTTATGAAGCGCCACCACATTACCAATTTTGCTGCCGCGCCGACCGCTTACCGCCTAATGAAAGCGTCAGGGCTATTTGATGACGCCCATGAAACGCTTGAGCTGCGTGCGGCTAGCTCGGCGGGCGAACCTCTAAATACTGAAGTAGTGACCTGGGTTGAGAAGTCGTTGGGATGCCCGGTTATGGATCACTACGGCCAGACCGAAACCGGCATGACGTGCAATAACCACCATGCCCTTGACCATCTCAAGCATGTGGGCGCAATGGGCGTGCCGATGCCGGGTTATCGACTGGCAATTTTGGACGCGGAGTATAAAGAGCTGCCTGCCGGGGAGCCTGGTGTCCTCGCCGTCGATATCAAGAACTCCCCGGCACACTTCTTCCAGGGCTACACCTGGCAAGAGAAGAATCCCTTTGTGGAAGGCTATTACCTGACGGGCGATGTGGTTATCCGCAATGAAGACGGTACCTTTCAATTTGCCGGGCGTGATGACGATATTATTACCACCGCGGGTTATCGGGTGGGGCCAACGGACGTTGAAAATAGTGTGATGACGCATCCTGCAGTCGCCGAATCGGCGGCAGTGGGGCAGCCTGATGAGATCCGCGGCGAGGTGATCAAGTCGTATATCGTGCTCCGCGAAGGCTATGAAGCCAGTGACGAGCTGGCTGATGAAATCAAACAGCGAGTGCGTGAGCGGCTTTCGACCCACGCTTTTCCGCGCATTATTGAGTTTGTCGATGAGTTGCCTAAAACCCCCAGCGGCAAGATTCAGCGCTTTAAATTACGTGCCCAGGCAGTAGAAGAAGCCAAAGCAAGTCAATAGCCCATCAAGTGAGTAGCCAAATCAAATGAATAAAAAAGCGAGTGAATAAACCCACCACGATATATAGCAACCATACATAACGACCAAAGGGATACGGAAATGCAGGTTAAGGAGAGTACCTTTTTAATTACCGGGGCTGCCTCTGGTCTTGGGGCGGCTACCGCTGAGCGCTTAGTCGCTGCAGGCGCTCGCGTCGTGTTATGCGACTTAAACGACAGTGTCAATGCCCATGCCCAGCAGCTGGGGGCAAGCGCACGCGCCATTCTGGCGGATATTACGTCAGGCGAACAGATGCAGCAGGCCGTAGATGCGGCGGTAGCGCTGGGTGGCGAGCACGGGCTTTCAGGCGTAGTTCACTGCGCGGGTGTGGTTAGCGTGGCCAAGCTGGTTGATCGTGAAGGCAACCCGGCTGATTTAGAAAGCTATATGAAAACGATCAATATCAATCTGGTCGGCACTTTTAACGTCATGCGCCTTGCGGCTGCCGCCATGGCTAAAAACGCGCCGAATGAGAGTGGTGAGCGCGGGGTGATTATTAATACTGCGTCCATTGCTGCTTTTGATGGGCAGGTAGGCCAGTGTGCTTATAGTGCCTCTAAAGCGGGTGTTGTGGGTATGAGCTTGCCAGCGGCGCGGGAATTGTCGCGCCATGCTATTCGGGTGATGGCCATCGCCCCTGGCGTATTTGAAACGCCGATGATGAGTGAAATTCCTGACGAGGCGGCCCAGGCACTAGCGGCGGCGGTACCTTTTCCTAAGCGTTTAGGTAAGCCAGATGAGTTTGCTCAATTAGCCGAGCAGATTATTACCAACCCCATGCTCAATGGCGAACTGATCCGCTTAGACGGTGGCATTCGCATGCAGTAACTAGATGGCCAGTAGGTAAAAGAAAAATAAAACGACTCGTCGGCTTTTGGTTGGCGAGTTTTTTTATTATTTGCACCAGGGGTTTACTGGTTGGGCGACCAAAGTTCTAGAGTGTTTTTGGGCTAAATTCAAACGCTCGCTTGACTCTGAGGGGCGCCCGCGCTAATTTTCAAACATGTGTTTGAAAGCTCTCTGCCATTAAGAGTTGCTTGGCTTTCAACCCCCCCTTTCTTAGGAGAAGTGTGATGCCCAGCTATCAGGCCCCTATTCGTGATATGCGTTTCGTTATGGACGAGATGCTTGACTACCCCGCTCACTACGCGCGCCTGCCAAGCGGTGACGATGCATCGCCAGATGTTGTCAGCGCTATTTTGGAAGAGGGGGCACGCTTCGCCCGCGATGTACTGCTGCCGATCAATCAGAGTGGCGATGAAGAAGGGTGCCTACTGGAAGGGGGCGAGGTCAAAGCGCCTAACGGTTTCAAAGAGGCCTACCAGCAGTACGTAGAGGGGGGGTGGCCGAGTCTGGCCGCCGATCCTGCTCATGGTGGTCAAGGGCTGCCGCCTTCATTGGCGATGCTGTTGTCGGAAATGATCTGCGCCACTAACTTGGCGTGGGGCATGTACCCAGGGCTCTCTCATGGTGCGGCAGACGCACTTCGCCATCATGGCACCGATGAGCAGAAGGCGACGTATCTCACCAAGCTGGTAGAAGGGGTATGGACGGGCACTATGTGCCTAACTGAACCGCACTGCGGCACTGACCTAGGATTGATCAAGACGCGAGCAGTGCCCGCTGATGGCGATGCCTATGCGATTACTGGCACCAAAATCTTTATCTCGGCCGGTGAGCATAATCTGGCTGAAAACATTGTCCACCTGGTATTGGCAAAACTGCCTGGCGCACCGGAAGGTTCTAAAGGTATTTCGCTATTTGTAGTGCCTAAGTTCTTGCCCGATGCCCAAGGTAATGTGGGTGAGCGTAATGGCGTCACCTGCGGTTCGCTCGAGCACAAAATGGGCATTCATGGTAATGCCACCTGTGTGATGAACTTCGACGACGCAACCGGCTACTTGGTAGGGCCGCCCAATAAAGGGCTGGCGTGCATGTTCACCATGATGAACGCTGCGCGTCTTGGGGTGGGGATTCAAGGGCTGGGGTTGATTGAAGCCAGTTTCCAGAATTCATTGAGCTATGCCCGTGACCGGTTACAGATGCGCGGCTTATCGGGCAAACAGGCTCCTGAAAAGCCCGCTGATCCGATTATCGTCCACCCTGATGTGCGCCGCATGCTGCTGACCCAGAAAGCCTTCGCCGAAGGCGGGCGTATGTTGGTGCTTTATACCGCGCAAATGCTCGATTTGGTGGAGCATGGTGAGCCGGGTGAAGAGCGAGATCACGCTGAAACCCTACTTGGCTTGCTAACGCCTATTGTTAAAGCCTTCCTGACCGAAGTTGGTTTTGAAAGCACTAACGAGGGCGTACAGATCTACGGTGGTCATGGCTTCATTAAAGAGTGGGGCATGGAGCAATTGGTGCGCGATGCTCGCATTACTCGACTCTATGAAGGTACTACCGGTATCCAGGCGCTTGATCTGCTAGGCCGTAAAGTACTAATGAGTCAGGGTGAATCGCTGAAGGTATTCACCAAAGAGATCCATAAGTTCTGTAAAGCTGAAGCCGACAACCCTGCACTCAAAGAGTTTGTTGGGCCGCTCGCCAAGCTGAATGCAGAGTGGGGCGAACTGACCATGGGCGTGGGGATGAAGGCAATGCAAGACCGCGAGGAAGTAGGTGCGGCGAGTGTTGATTACCTAATGTATTCAGGCTATGTCACCCTGGCGTACCTATTTGCACGCGCGGCCAAACAGGCGTCTATTTCTTTAGAAGGTGACGATAAGGCCTTCTACGCTGCAAAATTGAATACTGCTCGCTTCTATTATCAGCGTCTATTGCCGCGTACCAAGGCCCATGCGCAGATGATACAAGCAGGTGCTGCAAGCCTGATGGCCATCTCCAGCGAAGATTTTGGTCTGGGATTTGAAATTTAATTAACGGCTAAAATGTGAAAAGAGCACTCTCTGATCAGGCGTTCTGATCGGTGGTTTGCGGCAGAAGGGTAGCCTTCTGCCGCTTTTTTATACGCAATAACTTCTTTTACTTGCTATCTTATTAGTCAGGCCTTAAAGTACGCATCCGCTGCCGGGGACGCCAA
>NZ_JAINWD010000036.1:0-72312 GCF_021021315.1 Halomonas sp. IOP_14
CGCACGGCGAATAAATGCTTCACTGTTAGAGCGAGTTGAGTTCAACCTTTTGGAGCCAGAACGATAGTAAAACGCATAGTCTCCAATATCGCGGCAGCTAGCCCATCAGAAGCAGAGAGGTTCTATGCGGACATCTTTGGGCTCAAGGTTGTGATGGATCATGGGTGGATAAGGACCTATAGCTCGGGCGAGGAAATGACCACTCAGGTAAGCGTGGCGTCGGAAGGTGGCTCTGGCACGCCAGTCCCTGATCTCTCTATAGAAGTCGATAACTTGGAGGTTGCTTTGGAGAGAGTGACAGGCGGAAATATTGCAATAGAGTACGGACCAGTAAGTGAGCCATGGGGTGTCCGCCGGTTTTATGTACGAGATCCATTCGGGAAGCTCATTAATGTCTTACAGCACGAGTAATCCTCAAGGATTCTCTAACAATGCACGTCACTTGGATGCCCTTGTCTCCGCTTCGCTGCGCCAAGGCCACCGGTGCGCTCTGCGTTATGTGATTCAAGGAGTATCATGCTTGAGCTGATAGCTTATAACATACGGATTCATAGGCTTCTTAAACGCTTAGCAAAGCAACGCGTAGGAATGGTTTTGCAGCCTGGTAATGTGTGGGTTATAGAGTATGCAGTTGAAGACAATGAAGAGACGGACGCGCTTCTTAAAACTTGCTACATGCGCGGCTGGGTTGAGCCTCTTCAGAATTCCGTGCCAAAGGGAAAGTTGGGGAATGATGGCTCATTACCGGATGGCCCTATGTTTAGTTCCTCTGGGCCAATTTGGAAGCTAACCGATTCCGGTTGGGGGGCAATCCAGCGCCGCCATCAACTTAGTATTTTGGCGCTGCTCGCAACTATTCTTGGGGGCTTCATTGCAGTCATCACATAACAATGCCAAGCACGGCGACGGCTTTTTCATCCCGGCTTCGCCTCCATTACAAAGCCGCGAGTGTTGGCGGCATTATGTGTAAGGGAAACCAAAATTAAAGGGGTCAGATCGATTTTATTTTGATCCATGTAAATGGGGCAGGTTGATTTGTTTTTAACCAAGCTGACTGATTTAAAATCTATCTGACCCCTTTTGGTTCATTGCCTCCCGTTCTTCGCCTAGCCCCTAAACCTGCGCGTAGCCCCCGTCAACGAACACCTCGCTCCCCGTCATAAAGCTGCTATCGTCGGACGCCAGGAACGCGACCGCGCCTGCGGTTTCTTTGAGATCGCCCAGACGCTCAAGCGGTACGGTCCGTTTCATCTCGCTCAGGGCTGCGGATGGGAGCAGTTCCGTCAGCTTGTCTGTTTTGGTCGGGCCAGGAGACATGACGTTCACGCGAATGCCGGTGCCCCTGAGATCATGGGCCCAACTGCGCACCAGGTTTCGGACGGCCGCCTTGGAGGCGCTGTAGATGCTCATCGCGGGGGTGCCCATGCTGCCGACCGTGGAACCGGTGAGGATGATGGAGCCGCCGTTCGTCATCAGGGGAAGGGCCTTCTGGACGGTGAAGAGGGTGCCTTTGACGTTGATGTCGAAGATGTAGTCGTAGTGCTCCTCGGTGATCTGTCCCAGGCTGGCGAATTCGCCGACGCCCGCGTTGGCTACCAGTACGTCCAGGTGTCCTTTTTCTTTCTGGATCGTTTCGAAGACGCGGTCGAGATCCTCTGGCTTTGTCACATCCGCCTGGACGCCCTGGGCGCTGGATCCCAGTGCCTCAGCCGCGTTGTCGAGGACGTCCTGGCGCCGTCCGGCGATAAAGACGAAGGCGCCTTCGTCGATGAGGCGTTGGGCCGAGGCCAGGCCGATGCCGCTGGCTCCGCCTGTGATCAGTGCGATTTTACCGTTTAGCCGGCTCATGGTTGGGTCTCCGTGTGTATTGACTCGGTTCGCTTTTACGGTATATACCCACTTACAAATGTTCAAGTATGCACCTTTTGGTAAGTATCCGTTATGGCGAAAGAAAACTCAGAAAACCCACGTTTCATTTGCGGCCTGCATGCGACGCTGCACGTGATCTCCGGGAAGTGGAAGCCTTTGATTCTGTTCTTTTTAAACAAGGGCCCGATGCGTTACGGCGAGCTCAAGCGAAGCGTCCGAGGCGTGAGCGACAAAATGTTGATCCAGCAGTTGAAGGAGCTGGAGTCCGACGGCATCGTCCAGCGAACCGACTATGGGGAGATCCCGCTGCGCGTCGACTACTCGCTGACGCCCTTCGGGGCAAGTCTGGTGCGGGCCATGGAGCCGCTTTGCGGCTGGGGCGAGGAGAACGAAGAGAGCATCGCCGCAGCGATGGAGCGCCGGAAAACTAGCCGGTAGGAAGCGAAGCCGGTTGGTGGACAGGCACCCAATCATGCCATCCGGCGAGTCCTCCGGGTAAACCTGCACATTCAGTGTTCTGGTTCGTAGCGCCATGGGTTCTGTTGGTGCAAAGTATCAAGGAGTCGGCATCCGGTATCGGGTGCCAAAACAATGGGTGAACGGGCCCATAACCAGGCGGTCAACCGGACACCATATCCCTTGCGGGCTATGGTTCCCTACGCTCCGCTTCGGTGCCGGTTACGGCTAGCGTTTGGCGAATCGTACCGCGGCCGCGCTCCAGCAGCTCATCCCCGCGGCTGCTTGAAGCCGACCGTACCGTGTTGCAGTTCCCCACCCAGTGGTATTCCTCGCCTTCGCTGCTAAAAGTCTGGCAGTGACGCGCATGTTCGAAGGCACGCCGCTAATGGTGGCCGCAACGGCTTCTTGCTGGGGATGCAATGTTGCCGCAACCTAGTGTGAGTAGGCTCGGTGTTTACAGCCGTCCTCGCCCTGGCAAGCGTTCGGCGGCGTCGATATAAGGTGCTATGGTGAGAATTTTACTGGTCGAGGATGAGCTTCAGCTGGCTGAAAGGCCAGCGCATGGGAGATAAGACGCTATGAAAACGCGCCTTACGAATAAACCAGGTGAAGTAAGAGAGCTCACAGGTCGGGACGTGAAACGGATGCAGCCTATGGTCAAAGTGTTACCCGCAAACCTACAGCGAGCTATAAGCCAACGTGATCGTCAGAAAGCGAACAATATATTTATTTGGCTATGTTATTAAGTTATTAAGTTATTAAGGTTGTTTATGGGAAGTCGGCATAAAGCCGACTCGAAAAAGCTATTCGTAACTTTTTACAGCTGCCAATAACGCTTCACTGTGGCTGAAAATATCAGTCAGCGTGGCAAGATCATGCTTAACTTGCTGATCATCTTGGCGAATTTCTAATCGCTTAAGGGTTTTTGAGTTGAAATGTAGGCGGCAAATAGGTTTTCGGTTGTTGTCATCCAGCAGGATTGCACAATAGGATTTTGCATCTCGCATGTATACGCGTTCGGGAGCAACTTCGCTGGCTACGATTGCCCTGACCATGTTGTATCCATCAATTTCTTCCTGGGTCGTAACGATCTCGTCTTCAGCCTTTAAAGGCACTTCGATATTGTCTTGGCCAGGTTGTGCGATGATGGGCGATGATTCTTCACCACTAGTTGTGGCTAATGCCAATTTTAAGCGTTGTGAAACTTGCTCTTTAATGTGCTGGGCCATTGCGTCACGAATGATGGGGGTGAACTCATCAAGTACCTGTTGTGTCATTCGTCCATCAAAGAAGTCTTGAGCGATAAATTTGATAAAATCGCGTGGCGGTTCTTTCATTAACTTGCTGAAGGATGTCATGGCGAGGTTGGTGTACTTAAGGCGATTGGCAGTGCTGAGAATGGTGTCGACATTGAAGACGGGTTTTGCAAATTTTTTCAGTTCTTCAATATCTCTTTCGTTGTAGTCCGTTAAACGGAAGGTGAAAAAAGGGCGAGTATCCAGCTTGTTTGCATCATCGAGATCAGAGTAGAAACGGTACTCAATGCCGTTGGTAAGAATGGCAAATTTGGCTTCAGTGCAATTAAAATAGCGGTATAACTGGCTAAATTGAGCGTTAGCGAGATCGGTGGTTCGGGGCTTGCACTCGATTAGTATAGATAGAACGCCTTCATTTTTGATGGCGTAATCCACTTTCTCACCTTTTTTCAATCCAACGTCAGCTGTGAATTCTGGAAGCACTTCGGTTGGGTTGAATACGTCATATCCCAAGCTTTGTATGAAGGGCATGACCATGGCGTTCTTTGTCGCTTCTTCGTTCACTATATGATCAATTTGTTCTTGCGCGCGGCTGGCCAGCGCTGCAATTTTTTGTGTTATATCCATGTTCCCTGCCTTTTTTGGTTTTACTACATTCTTTTAACACCCAAGATACCAAGAAATGAACGCATATATAAAACTATCAGTCTCTTTCATTTCGCAGATGGGGTAAAGAGTATGATCACAAACGTCTGGGATGCAGTTCCATGGTGAATATTGGACTCGTCTTACAAGAACTTGTTGATCGAGTGAAAGGTGTAAATGCCGTCATACCGCGTTTCGTGCATATATAAGTCACTGATTACGAGGTAGCTGTGACCATTGGGGCTGAGCATTTAGCCGCCCTAATATTGATGTGAGGTAAGGTCAAGGCTCAGCAACAAGCGTGCAGTAACGTTCTCGGCACTTTCATATCGGGACTAGCTCCTTTCGGACAATACTGCTGTATTGCCCATGGCTAAATGGTGTTGCAAGACCAGAAATGCGGTAAGGGGCTGCTTCTGTCTCGAATGGAAACAAAAAAAGCACCCGTAGGTGCTTGATTTGTATAGTAAGGTGGTGGAGGCGGCGGGAATTGAACCCGCGTCCGCCAGCACGCGCCTATTGGCTCTACATGCTTAGATTTCGTCATTTGATTTAACGCAACTGACTCCGACGATCAGGATTCAGCCACGCGAGTCTTCTAAAGTTTAGCGCTTGGCGAGAAGACACCACCAAACGCGATCCTATCAGCTTTAGCTCGTATCCCCTCAGCGATGAATAGGCACATCACCTTGGGGCCAGACAAGAAGCTAACAGTGTTTAAGCTGCTAGCGCGCCTTGAGCGTAGTTTTCGTCATTTGCGACTATTTTTCGTGATGTGGGATTTACGAGATACATCACGCTCTCGGCATGCACCGCAAGGGTTGTCACCGGCGTCGAAACCATGTCGCCCCCTTATTTCAGTTGAGCATTCTAACGTGCTCACACCTGATTGACCAGTTATGCCTTGTTATGTTCCCGCATAATTCGACCTTTTTGGCGGCTCCAGTCGCGATCTTTTTCTGTTGCGCGTTTGTCATGCAGCTGTTTACCGGTCACTAGCGCCAGCTCGCACTTCACTTTATTGCGTTTCCAGTAAAGCTTGAGGGGCACACAGGTGTGGCCTTTGTCCTGGGTGATCGAAAAGATTTTGGCGATCTCTTTGCGATGCAGCAGCAGTTTGCGGGTGCGCGTCGGGTCAGCAATCTCGTGTGTGCTCGCAGTATTCAGCGGCATGATATGACTACCCAGCAGAAACGCTTCGCCGTTACGAACCAAAATATAGGTATCGGTGAGCTGAGCCTTACCGGCGCGCAGGCTCTTCACTTCCCAGCCAGCGAGCGATAGCCCTGCCTCGAAGGTCTCATCGATATGGTACTCAAACCGTGCCTTCTTGTTTTGGGCAATAACGCTGCTACCGGGGCCCTTACTGTTACCTTTCTTAGTGGCCATGGAACCTCATAATTAATCTGTCAGTGGCTTCCCCTTCGTTATTTGGGGAGGCGTGATACCATTTAGGGTCTGAAAAATGTTTCCCATGATACGCTTTGGGCACTGTGAAGTCAGCGGAGAGGTCAATGCCAACCGTCAATCGTTCCGCCTTAGTGCGGCACACCCCCCAGAAAATGTTCGATCTGGTTAACGACTTCGAACGCTACCCGGAGTTTTTGCCAGGCTGCCGCCAGGCGCGTTTGCTCGAACATGATGATGTGCATCTGATCGGCGAAATGACCCTGGGTCGTGCCGGTGTTGAGCAAACCATCACCACGCGCAACGAACTTTTTGCGCCCGAGCGTATTGAGCTGTCGCTGGTAAAAGGGCCGTTCAAGCGGCTTAAAGGTCGCTGGCTGTTTATCCCCATGGGGGAGGATGCCTGCAAGGTGAGCCTTGAGATGGAGTTTGAGTTCGCCAACCGGCTGCTCAGTATGGCGTTCGGCAAACTCTTTCAGCAAATCGCTGGCCAGCTAGTCGATGCCTTTACCAAGCGCGCAAACGAGCTGTATGGGCGCTGAAGCGCTTGCGGTTGAGGTAGCCTTCGCGTTGCCTTCCAAACAGCGCATAGTGGCTCTGCGCGTGCCTGAGGGCACTACGGCACGTCAGGCCGTTGCCTTGGCCGATTTGCCCACGCTCTTTCCTGATGTGCCCGGCGAAACCTTTGCTCAGGCGCCGCTGGGCATTTTCGGTAAAGCGCTACGTGAACCCGATACCCATCTATTACGCGACGGGGATCGGGTCGAAGTTTACCGGCCGTTGGCGATCGACCCCAAGGCCGCTCGCCTAGAGCGCGCTAAGCGTCAAGCGAGCGACCCGAAGCGTTAACCGCTTTTAAGGCTGTTGAACAGGCTGTGTGCCCTCAGGTGGCCGCGTCTGGGTGCTCTCTGTAGGGAGGGCATCCATTGGATCAACGCCTTCCGTTGCAGGCCCCATGCTGCTATCGCCTTCAAACGGTAGCTCTTTGGATAGATCCCCTTCTTGCTCAATGTTCACCAGGCGGCCCTGGGGATCGAAGGTGAGCGTTACGCGACGCTGCTCTACATCGCCATACGCTTTATCTAAACGAAACACATAATCCCACTGGCTGGCGTCAAAGGGCGCTTCCAGCAATGGCCTGCCCATTACGTAAGTCACCTGCTCTTGGGTCATGCCTGGCTGAAGCTGGCTGACCATTTCCTGAGTGACCAGGTTGCCTTGGGGAATATCGCGCTTGTACACGCCTACGTAGCTGCAGCCGCTAATGACAGTAAGGGCAACGGAGAGCGTGATGATTTGAGTCAATTTTTGCATTTGGGCCTATTCTTCACTATCGTGGTTTCGGTTGATCATACCCGACCTAACCAGTTACTGCGAAGAGCGACCATGGCCGATCAGAACCATGAATTGCGCAAAGCCGGTCTAAAAGTGACCCTGCCGCGCGTCAAGATACTTCAAATTCTCGAAAATGTTTCGGGTCAGCACCACCTTAGCGCGGAAGAAGTGTACAAAACACTGATTGATGCGGGCGAAGATGTTGGCTTGGCAACCGTATACCGCGTATTGACTCAGTTCGAGTCAGCGGGCTTGGTAATTCGTCATAATTTCGACGGAGGCCATGCGGTATTCGAGATGACCCAAGAGGATCACCATGACCACATGGTGTGCCTTGAAAGCGGCGAAATCATTGAGTTCGTTGATGAAATCATTGAACGCCGTCAGCAAGAAATCGCTGAAGAGCACGGCTACGAACTAGTGGATCATGCTCTGGTGCTCTATGTACGTCCGCGCGGTTCCGACGTGACGCGCCAGGACAGCGGGCCGACGAACAAGAAATAGTGTTCGTAGGTCGCTGTTAGTCGCAGACCGTTAATCGCGGTTCGAAATATAAGCGCCCCTGAGCCATTTGGCCGAATTCCTGGTTAACTGAATTCGCCAAGTGGATCAGGGGCGTTTGTTTTGCTGTGTGCAGATGTGCTGTATAGCTGTGCGCTATAGAAATGCACAGAAACGGCGCAGGGCGCCCGCTCAATCAGTGCGGCGGGCGTTGGCTGGCGTGCAGCATCTCCCGAGCGTGGGCCAGGGTTTGGTCAGAAAGCGTGACACCGCCCAGCATGCGCGCCAGTTCGCTGATGCGGCCCTGTTCGTCGAGTAGCGCCATCTGGGTCAGCGTTGTATCGCGCTTCGCCTGTTTCTCGATATGCAGGTGCTGGTGCGCCTGTGCTGCCACCTGGGGTAGGTGGGTCACGGTCATGACCTGGCCGTTTTCGCCCAGTTTGCGCAGTAGTTGGCCAACGATCTCTGCGGTGGCCCCCGAGATACCCACATCCACTTCGTCAAACACCAGGCTGGGAACCGTTGAGTGCGTCGCCGCGACCACTTGAATCGCCAGGCTAATCCGCGACAATTCACCGCCGGAGGCGACTTTGGTCAATGGGCGAGCGGGCTGGCCAGGGTTGGCGCTAATCAAAAACTGCACGCGATCAAGGCCTTCAGGGGAGGGCGCGTCTTTAGCGGTGACCTCCACTTCAAAACGGGCTTTGCCCATGGCCAAAAAGCCCAGTTGCTGCTGCACCTCTTTACCCAAGCGAAGTGCGGCTTTTTGACGGCTCTCGCTGAGTTTTTTTGCCTCTTGGCGATAGTCTTCGCGTAGCTCGACGACCCGCGCACTGAGTGCCTCCAGGTCATTGCCACCCTCTTCTAACTGCGCGACTTCCCGCTGTAGGTCAGCATGCAGGGCGCATAGCTCATCAGGAGCAACGTGGTGCTTGCGGGCAATCCGGTGTACGTCGGTCATTCGTTCTTCAACCCAGGCGAGCCGCTCAGGGTCTAATTCGGTGGTGCTGGCGAGGCGATTAAGCTCGCTGGAGGCCTCTTCCACTTGAATGCGCGCATCGCTCAGCATGGCAAGCGTGTTCGCCAGGGTGCCTTTGTCGCTACCTGGCAGGGCGCTTAAGTGGGTGAACGCTTGGTTGAGCAAAGAGAGCGCACCGCCCTCGTCACTGGCGCAGCAGTCGGCGGCAAACTGGGTTTCGCGCAGGGTCTCTTCCGCGTGAGCCAGGGTGTGCTGCTCTTCCTCTAACGTGGCTAATTCACCTTCCGCTAAACCGAGCTGATCCAGCTCTTCTACTTGGTAACGCAGCAACTGCCGTTTGGCCTCAACTTCACTGCCTTCTTCGCTTAGCTTCTTCAGCTGCCGACGCGCACTGCGCCACTCGCGGAACGTTTCAGCTAATTGAGTGGTGGCATCGTTTAGGCCTGCGTAATCGTCCAGCAGGGCAAGGTGGGTCTCTTCGCGCATCAGCGCATGGTGAGCATGCTGTCCATGAATTTGAATCAGCTGTTCGCCGAGGGATTTTAGATCCGAGATAGTCGCGGGTTGGCCGTTAATCCACGCTTTGGAACGGCCGTTGGCGGTGACCACTCGGCGCAGCAAGCATTCCTCAGCGGGGAGCTCCCGCGCCGTTAGCCACTCGACGGCGGCAGGCAGGTGCTGAATGTCGAAGCGTGCGGAGAGATCCGTACGCTCGCGGCCGTGACGCACGCTTCCGGCGTCGGCACGCTCGCCCAGGCAGAGCCCAAGGGCGCCTAACAGGATCGATTTGCCCGCGCCGGTTTCCCCGGTAATCGCGGTCATACCGCCGGTCAAGTCGAGTTCTAAGTGATCGACAATGGCGAAATCTTGAATAGCTAGCTGAGTAAGCATGGCGCCTCCTGAGGCGGTACAGCATAGAAGCTGGATACTTATCCAATAGTTGTTGATTTATACAGTAGTTAATAACTCACTTCAATGCACCTCTTGAGATGGAATTTATGGCCCCCATATAGCGTGCATGATCAGTCAAAGCGAGTGACTTAAAGCTTACTTCTTTGCGCGCCGCCCGCGTGGCCGCGCTCTACTTTTTAGGAGCACAACATGGCGAAAGAACCGCAAACACCAATGGACGATGAGCTGGCCCGCCACGAGCAAGACGCCGATGGCGCCGAGCAAGCAGCTGAGAAGGTTGCTGAAGAGCGCTTGATGGAGGGCGAGCTGGAAGGTTTGATCAATGACGAAGAGGCGCTAGAAGACAGCGTCGACAACCCGGAAGCGGAAATGCTGGCAGCCCAAGTAGGTGAGTTAGAGCAGAGCTTGGCCGAAGCCAAGGATCAGGCCCTGCGCGCCGCCGCTGAAGCGCAAAACGTGCGCCGCCGTGCGGAGCAGGAAGCGGAAAAAGCCCGCAAGTTTGCCCTGGAGAAGTTCGTTAAAGAGCTGCTGCCAGTGGTGGATAGCCTGGAAAAAGCGCTTGAGACCATGGAAGAGGGTGCATCGGAAGTTCACCGTGAAGGTGTTTCCATGACCTTGAAAATGCAGCTGGATGTACTCAACAAGTTCGGCGTAGAAAGCATTGAACCCCATGGTGAGCCCTTTGACCCGCAAGTGCACGAAGCCATGACCATGGTGCCTAACCCGGATCTCGATCCGAACACCGTGATGGACGTTATGCAGAAAGGCTATTTACTCAATGGACGCTTGGTGCGCCCAGCGATGGTTGTAGTGAGTAAAAAAGCCGATTAAGCCACTGGCGGCACAGAGTTTGAAAAAGTGTGTGAAAAAAAGCCCTTGAAATGTCAGCGGCGGCCCCCAAATAAAGGGCAACCCCGCGGGGAAACCCGCAGACAAGCTTTAAAAACTAAATTTTCAGTTTTGTAACAACCGAATTCGAGGTATTGCTATGGGACGTATAATTGGTATCGACCTGGGCACCACTAACTCTTGTGTGGCCGTGCTCGATGGTGACAGCGCTAAAGTTATCGAAAACGCCGAAGGCGGTCGTACGACGCCTTCTATCATCGCCTACACCGATGATGGTGAAACGCTGGTAGGTCAGGCGGCTAAACGTCAGGCCGTTACTAACCCAGAAAACACCCTGTACGCCATCAAGCGTCTAATTGGCCGTCGCTTTAAAGACGACGTTGTCCAGAAAGACATCAAGATGGTGCCGTACAAAATCAGCGAAGCTGATAACGGTGACGCTTGGGTTGAAGTAAAAGGCAAAAAAATGGCACCGCCGCAGGTAAGCGCGGAAGTGCTGAAGAAAATGAAGAAGACTGCCGAAGACTACCTGGGCGAAGCAGTCACCGAAGCGGTCATTACCGTACCGGCCTACTTCAACGACAGCCAGCGTCAGGCGACCAAAGACGCCGGCCGCATTGCCGGTCTGGACGTTAAGCGCATTATTAACGAGCCGACCGCTGCCGCACTGGCCTACGGTATGGACAAATCCCGCGGCGACAAAACCATCGCGGTCTACGACCTGGGTGGCGGCACCTTCGATATCTCGATCATCGAAATTGCCGATGTCGACGGCGAAACCCAGTTTGAAGTGTTGGCCACCAACGGTGACACCTTCCTGGGCGGCGAAGACTTTGACTTGGCGCTGATCAACTACCTGGTAGACCAGTTCAAGTCTGACAGCGGCATTGATCTGTCTGGCGACAACCTGGCCATGCAGCGTCTGAAAGAAGCTGCCGAAAAAGCCAAAATTGAGCTGTCTAGCGCTCAGCAGACCGATGTGAACCTGCCTTACATCACCGCCGACAACACTGGCCCGAAACACCTTAACGTTAAGGTGACTCGTGCCAAGCTGGAGTCACTGGTGGAAGAGCTGGTTCAGCGCTCGCTCGAGCCGTGCAAAATGGCCCTGAAAGATGCAGGCCTATCTGCCTCTGAAATCGACGAAGTGATCCTGGTCGGTGGCCAGACACGTATGCCGATGGTGCAGAAGAAAGCCGCTGACTTCTTCGGCAAAGAAGCACGTAAAGACGTTAACCCGGACGAAGCGGTTGCCGTTGGTGCCGCGATTCAGGGCGGCGTACTGGGTGGCGACGTTAAAGACGTTCTGCTGCTCGACGTTACCCCGCTGACCCTGGGTATCGAAACCCTGGGTGGCGTGATGACGCCGCTGATTGAAAAGAACACCACCATCCCGACCAAGAAGACACAAACCTTCTCTACGGCGGATGACAACCAAACGGCGGTGACCATTCACGCCGTGCAGGGTGAGCGCAAGCAAGTGTCGCAGAATAAGTCGCTGGGTCGTTTTGATCTTGCTGACATTCCGCCTGCACCACGCGGCGTGCCGCAGATCGAAGTCGCCTTCGACTTGGATGCCAACGGTATTCTGAACGTATCGGCAAAAGACAAGGCCACTGGCAAAGAGCAGTCGATTGTCATCAAGGCGTCTAGCGGTCTGTCCGAGGAAGAAGTCGAGCAGATGGTACGTGATGCTGAAGCTCACGCCGAAGAGGACAAAAAGTTCGAAGAGCTGGTGCAGCTGCGTAACCAAGCTGACGGCATGATTCACGCTACGCGCAAAACGTTGGAAGAAGCTGGCGACAAAGCGACTGACGACGAGAAGCAGGCGATTGAAACGGCCATCAGCGAGCTGGAAGAAGCGGTTAAAGGTGACGACGTCGATAACATTCAGAAGAAACTGGATGCACTGACCGAAGCCTCTGGCCAGCTAGCCCAGAAGATGTACGCCGAGCAGGCCGAAGCGGCGCAGCAAGAGGGCGGTGAAGGTGCCGAAAACGCGGGCACCAAGCCGGAAGAAGACGTGGTTGACGCCGAGTACGAAGAAGTCAACGACGATCAGAAAAAGCAGTAACATCCTCTTTCTGCCAAGGAAAGCGGTGACGCGGGAGCTTACTCCCGCGTTGCTGTTTCCGCGGCCAAGACGCACGTAGTTAAGTATCACGTAGTTAAATATACAGTTGAATACATAGCTAAATGTGCAGTTGAGTGCGTAGCTAACCAGGAGGCGTAGGGCCTATGTCCAAACGCGATTATTACGAAGTCCTGGGTGTCGAAAAAGGGGCCGATCAGAAAGAGATCAAGAAGGCCTATCGCCGTCTGGCGCAAAAATTCCACCCTGATCGAAACCCGGACGATACCACCTCCGCGGAAAAATTCCGCGAAGTGTCCGAAGCGTATGAAGTGCTTAGCGACGGCGAAAAACGCGCTGCTTATGACCAGTTCGGCCATGCGGGCGTTGATGGCCAAGGTGGCGGCGGTTTCGGCGGTGCTGGCGCTGGTGATTTCAGCGACATTTTCGGCGATGTGTTTGGCGATATTTTTGGCGGAGGTGGCGGTCGCCGCCGTGGCCCCAATGCCCCGGCACGCGGTTCCGACCTGCGTTATAACCTAGAGCTGGATCTGGAAAACGCCGTTTCAGGCACCACGGTGGATATCCGTGTGCCGCGGCATATCGAGTGTGATCGTTGTGATGGCGGCGGCGCTGAGCCCGGCTCTTCTAAAGAGACGTGCCCTACCTGCCACGGTCACGGTCAAGTACGTATGCAGCAAGGCTTCTTTGCTGTGCAGCAGACTTGCCCGACCTGTCATGGCTCTGGCCAGCACATTAAAGTGCCGTGCCATAAGTGTAATGGCGAAGGCCGTGTACGTGAGACACGCACGCTGTCCGTTAAGATTCCGCCCGGTGTGGATACCGGCGACCGTATTCGCTTGAATGGCGAAGGCGAAAGCGGCGTGAACGGTGGCCCGCCTGGGGATCTGTATGTGCAGGTGGCGATCAAGCCGCACCACATCTTCCAGCGTGACGGCAAGCACCTGCAGTGCGATGTGCCGATCAACTTTGTTGATGCAGCGCTAGGTGGCGAGCTTGAAGTGCCGACGCTAGATGGCCGCGTGAAGCTGAAGATTCCGCCGGAAACCCAAACAGGCAAGCTGTTCCGCCTGCGCGGTAAAGGCGTGAAGCCCGTGCGCGGTGGTATGCCCGGCGACCTGCTGTGCAAGGTGGTCGTGGAAACACCGGTGAAGCTTAACGACGAGCAGCGCGATCTGTTGCGCAAGCTGCAACAAAGCTTCGACGACAGCAATAGCCACAACCACTCGCCGAAGAAAACCGGCTTCTTCGACAGCGTGAAAAGCTTCTTTGAAGATATGAAGCCGTAACGGCGACGACGCGCTTCGCTGCATGATCAACGCCCCAGCATCTTTTAGGTGCTGGGGCGTTTTTTTGTAGATGATCTATTGCTGCAGGTGATCCATGCGCCAAGCTAGCGCCTCGCGATCAGGCTGGTACCGTGCCGATCTGGGTAGTACTAACATCTGCCCGTCTAATTCCCAAAGCCAGCAGTTATCGGCCACGAAACGGTCAATGCTTGGACTTACATGCCATTTGAGGTCTGGCCCAGGGGAGATAAGGTGGTTATCCATCGCCCAATGCAGGTTTGGTGTGAGCGCGAGACCGTTCGTTGGGCGATCATCTTGGCTTTCTGAGAAAGGAACTAGGTGGGCAGCTTCAACAAGGTAGCGATAGTCGGGCGTAATGTAGCGGAGACGACTTGCCGCGCACCGGTAGTCATAGGCTTCAAGAACCAAGGAGCGAAAGGCAGCAGAGCGGGCCTGCTGTTGACGCTCCTCTCTGACATTGCCGATCAGTTTTTCAGGGTGCTTTTCATATTCGAAGCTGTCTAACGCGCTTGTCAGGTAACGGTGAATGTCTTGCTGGCTGTATTGCTCATCATAGAGATATTTGGTTACAAGGAGTGCGCTGGCGTCGTGAGCCCTCTGGCTGTTCTGAAATATTTTAAACAGCCCGGGATCCAGTAGTGCTTCGGTGAAAAGCTTCCTTAGGGCAGTGATGGATTTTGGTTGGCCTAATTGCGGTGCAAGGGTGGCAATATTTGTAGCGAATAGTAGTTTCCATAGATGGCCGGACGGGCCTTGATCGCTTTTGAGATGCCAAAGCGGAAGCTGAGGATTGGCTGACTGACGTTGCCCGGTAGTGGCCTCATAGAGGTCGAAGTAGCGCGATATAAGTCTGTCATCAATAGCTACAGTCGGTGTTTTTATATGTCCGCTCTGGATTTCACAAATAATCGCCAATAAGAGGCAGGGCTTGTTGGGGGCCAAGCGGCCACGGCTGTGGCCAACTCTTAGAGTGTTCAGACAGCTTAGTGTTTCATCCATCATGTTGTGTCTCTAGCGGTGCATAACGTTGCTGCGAAGGTTAGCACGCCTTTCAGGTAAAACGGGGTGCTCACTGATGTAAAATGGTTGGCCTTTATTGGCTATATAACAGGGCAAGTTGGCGCTTCGTGCAATCCTGGTTCTCTATTTAACGCTCTGTTTGGAAGTGGTTTTCTGCAAAGGACAAGGGAAATGATGGCAGCTGAAGAAGACCGCCCAGGGTTGGGCATTGGGTTGCGGATACTGTCAGGCGCCCTGTTTACCGGGATGCTGGTGTGTATTAAGGCAGTCAGTGACGAAGTGCCTGTGGGGCAGTCGGTATTTTACCGCTCGCTGTTTGCGCTGCTGCCTATCGTCGTTTTCCTTTTGCTGCGGCGGGAGTTTCCACGTGGGTTGGCTACGCGCCGCCCGCTGGGTCATGCGCTGCGCTCTGGGTTGGGGGCGGCGGCGATGTTTGCCTCCTTTGCTGCGGTGGCGCTGTTGCCAGTGGCCGAGGCAACATTGCTCGCTCAGCTTACCCCGGTCTTTATGGCGATTGGTGGTGTTCTGCTGCTGGGGGAGCGCTGCTCGCTTAATCGCGCGGGTGGCGTGGTGCTAGCGCTTGCCGGGGTGGCCGTGCTGATTTTGCCTGGGCTCAATGCCAGTTCCAGTAACGGCCAAGTGGCCGGGTATGCGCTAGGGGCGTTGGGTGCGCTGCTAACGGCAGGTGCTTTATTAACCGTCAGGCGTATTTCACGCACCGAGACAGCGGCTTCAATCGCCTTCTACTTTATTTTAGTGGCCGCGCTAGCCGGGCTGGCAACGCTCCCACTGGGCTGGGCAGCACTCAACCGGGTAGAGTTTTCGTTGTTGGTGCTCTCGGGTCTGTTTGGCGGTGCTGCGCATATCGCGATGACATTAGCTCTACGCTACGCCGAGGCGTCGCGTTTGGCACCTTTTGAATATATTGCCCTGGTGTGGCCTGTGCTCGCCGATTGGGTGCTGTTTGGAATACCGGTCTCCAGCGGCTTCCTGCTAGCGCTACCGCTGATGTTAAGTGGGGTAGCGCTAGCGGCGATGGAAGGGCGGCGGCTTAGGCAAAGGGCTAGATAGCGGCTTCGACGATAAGCTGCGGCTGGCCTTTCGAGCAGGACTCGATACGCGTAGATACCCGATAAACCTGGCGTAGCAGCGCAGGGGTAATCACTTCGGCAGTGGAGCCGCAGGCGATCAAGCGGCCATTTTCGAGCATCATGGCGGCATCGGCGAAACGTAGTGCATGCCCCAGGTCATGGAGCGCCACCAGAATCAGCATCTGGCGCTCATCGGCTAACCGGCGCAGCACCGTCAGCAGGCTGATCTGGCGGTTCAAATCGAGTGCCGAGGTGGGCTCATCCAGCATCAGAATCTCGGGCTCTTGCACCAGGGCCTGGGCAGCGCTGACCAACTGGCGCTGGCCGCCGCTAAGGTCGCCAATATCCCGTTCGCCAAGGGCCGTAATGCTGAGTTCTTCCAGCGCGCGATCAACCTGCGCTAAATCCTCAGGCTGCACTTTTAATCCACGCCCCTGCATACGTGCCAAAAGCACTGATTCATATACCGTCAGTACGGCCTTGGCACCGGTGTCCTGGGGCATATAGCCCACGGGACGTGCGGCGCTGGTGCCGCTGATAATCACTTCGCCTTCGCCTTTCAATAGTCCTAATACGCGGCGAAAAAGCGTCGATTTACCTGCTGCGTTGGGCCCTAGCAGAGCGACGACTTGCCCCCCTTGAAAGCAGGGCGTGGTGATCTCTTCCAGAATAGGGCGACGCCCATAGCGGGCGGATACACGGTTCAGTTGTAGGGTTACCATGAGGCCTTCTTGTGGTTAAGCACCAGAAACAGAAAGAAGGGAATGCCCACCAGCGAGGTGATAATGCCAATGGGAATAATGGTGCCAGGGATAATAATCTTGGAGATGACCGAGCCAACGGAGAGGATCAGTGCGCCGCACAGGGCCGAGCCTGGTAGGAAGAAACGCTGATCCTCGCCCAGTAAAATGCGCGCGATATGCGGCCCCACCAAGCCAATAAACCCAATGGTGCCCACGAACGCCACCGCGATGGCGGCAAGTAGTGACACCAGCACCAGCACTTCCAAACGCAGCGCGCGGGGATTGACGCCCATGCTCTCGGCTTTGGCGTCGCCCAGGCGCATGGCCGTCAGCGCCCAACCATGCCGGGCAAGCAGCGGCATGGATAAGGCAAGAATGCTAAGGGCGATCCAGAACTTGGGCCAGGTGGCTTTGGTTAAGCTGCCCATCGTCCAAAACACCACCGCGGAGACCGCTTCCTGGCTGGCAAAGAACTGAATCAGCGCCATCAGCGAGTTGAAGATAAACACCATGGCGATGCCGAGCAGCACAATCGTCTCTACCGTCACGCCGCGCTTAAGGCTTAAAGCATGAATTAAGAACGCGGTGAACATGGCCATCACGAAGGCATTGATGGGCACCACAAACTCAATGGCTGCGGGAACAATGGCGACACCAAAAGCAAGCCCCAACGCGGCGCCAAAACTGGCCCCGGCGGAGATCCCCAGGGTGAATGGGCTGGCTAGCGGGTTGCTCAGAATGGTTTGCATCTGTGCCCCGGCCACCGACAAGCTGGCGCCCACTACTAGCGCCATCAGCGCCACTGGCATACGAATTTCCCACAGAATGACTCGCGCCTGCTGGCTAACGCTGTCTGGCGTAAACAGCGCTGCGATGACTTCACCCAGGCTATAGCGGGCAGGCCCCAGCGCCAGGTCAACACAGAGGCTAAAAAACAGCGCTAAAACCAGTGCCACCAGTATCATCTGGCGGCGGAAAACCTGGCTATGGTAGAAGGCGCGACCCTGTGAAACATGCTCTGCTAACGCAGTTTCTGGGTGCCTGGTCTCTGAAAGACTGGCTTCAGTGAACTTCGTTTCAGTCGTCATGGAGCGAGATCCAATAGCCGGGTTCATAATCGATGGGCAAGAAACGCTCGTGTAGCGCTTCCATCGTGGCGTTGGGATCCAGGTCTTCAAACAGCTCTGGGTGTAGCCATTTGGCTAACTGCTGCACGGCCACAAAGTAGTAGGGGCTATTGTAAAACTGGTGCCAAATGGCGTGGAAGTTACCGGATTCCACCGCCTTGATGCCGGTCATCGCGGTGCGCTCGGTCAGTGCTTCAAGCTTAGCGCGAGCGTTTTGCATATCAGACCCTGGGCCTACGCCGACCCAGTTGCCGCCCGGCACATAGGCATCCCAGTTGCCGCCGGTGACAACCACATGATCAGGATTGGCAGCAATAATCTGTTCAGGGTTCAGGTTGCCGAAACTGTTAGGAATGATGCCCTCGGCAATATTGCTACCGCCAGCCAGGGTGACATAGTCGCCAAAGTTGGCAGGGCCAAAGCTCATGCAGCACTCGTCGGAGTAGCCACCGGCCCGGTCAATAAACACGCTGGGGCGCTCTGGGTTCGCTTCGGCGATGACATCGGTTACCCGTGCCAACTGTGTCTCGGCAAACTCGATGAACTCTTCCGCCGCTTCTTCATCGTCCATGATCTGGCCGATGATGCGCATGGAGGGAATGGTGTGTTCAATCGGGTCTTCGCGAAAATCCACATAGACGATGGGAATGCCGAGTTGTGCCAGCTTGTCGTCGTAGGCGGCGTCTTCTGTGGCGGCTTTGGCCTCGATGTTCATCAGCACTACGTCAGGATTAAGCGAAGCGGCCTGCTCTACATCAAAAGTGCCGTCTTTAAAGCCGCCAAAGGTGGGGATCGCTTCAATCTCAGGGAAGCGTTCGGCGTAACGGGCATAGTTGTCGGGATCCGCCTGAGAAAAGTCTTCGCGCCAACCGACCACGTGGGCAAAAGGAGCTTCAGGTTCGAGTAAACCGAGCAGATAAATTTGCCGCCCTTCGCCTAAAATAACCCGCTCGGCAGGGCCATCCAGAGTGATTTCGCGGCCAGCGACATCGGTGACGGTGATAGCGTCAGCCATAGCAGTGGCGCCGCAAGCAAACGTGATAAGCGTACCAAGCAGGATTTTTAAGCGCGGAGAATTGAGCATTTTTTAACTCGTTGGTCGATATTGGTTAACAGGGCGGCATCGCTGATGCGCATTAACGGTGATAGCACAGAGATGCAATTGCTATTGTAACTGATTAGCGTTTGGGCGGCATTATTGGGGTGCCGCGCTTAATGGTCAACATGCTACGCTTTACACTGAGCATTTATCCTACGGTGATGGCTTCACATATTTGGCTCTAACGGCAAGACATTGTTGAAGGATTACTTGGTTTGTAAGTACTTACATTTTTTGGAGAGGCCGCTATGCCTTTATCTCGTGTCGAAGTTGCCACGCCTTCCGCCGAGCGTTTAATTAATCGGCTCTGTAAACACTGGGCGCATAAGCTGGAGGTCGAGCAAAGCGATCAGCAGGCCACTATTACGTTTGCCACTGGCACCTGCTTAATGGTTGCTGAGGCCGATAAACTGGTGGTGGCCCTCGAAACCCTTGAAGAGGAGCATCTGGATGAGTTGGAGGGGGTCGTCGAGCGCCACCTAATGCGTATGGCCGGTGATGAAGAGTTGGCGATTGTGTGGGAGAACTAGATAACGACTGGTCAGCCATAAACGGAGAGCGTCGAAGGCATCGATGGGTCTGCTATAATCGCGCTGATTTTGAAACATAAGTCTTACGCACTGAAACCTAGAGCTCAGGAGTTCGCATGACCCGAATTGCCATTGTAGGCGTGGCTGGCCGCATGGGCCGTACGTTGGTAAATGCTGTAGAGCAAGATGCTGAGGCGACGCTAGCCGGCGGGATCGTGGAGCCAGGTAGCTCCTTGGCGGGCGCTGATATTGGCGAGCTTGCGGGTGTCGGGAAGCGCGGTGTTGTCGCGGTCGATTCGCTCACGTCGATTGTCGATGAATTTGATGTGCTGATCGACTTCACGGCCCCTCAGGTCACGCTTGGTAATCTGGCGTTCTGCGCAGAGCACGGCAAACGTATCGTGATTGGTACTACTGGCATGAGCGATGATGAGTTGGCTCAGCTCGATAGCTACCGCGACAAGGTAGCCATGGTGTTCGCACCCAATATGAGCGTCGGGGTTAATCTGACCCTGAAACTGCTCGAAACCGCTGCCAAAGCGCTGGGCGATGAAGGCTACGATATTGAAGTGATCGAGTCTCACCATCGCCATAAGGTTGATGCGCCTTCCGGCACCGCGATCAAAATGGGCGAAGTAATTGCCGACAGCCTGGGGCGTAACCTTAAAGAGCACGGCGTGTTTGAGCGAGTCGGGCAGTGCGGCCCACGCACCGACAAAGAGATCGGCTTTGCCACCGTGCGCGCGGGCGATATCGTGGGTGAACACACGGTAATGTTTGCTACCGAAGGTGAGCGCATCGAAATCACTCACAAGGCCTCCAGCCGGATGACCTTTGCCAAAGGTGCGGTTCGTGCGGCGCGCTGGGTCGCTGGCAAAGAGAGCGGCCGTTACGACATGCAGGATGTATTGGGGTTAGAGTAAGGGATTGCCTGTCACTGCTTGAGCAGGGCGCTAGAACAGTCCTGCCATCAAGGGGTAGTCTTCGATCAAGAATTCCTGTAACATTTCAAAAATTTTGGCCGGGTGGCCTGGAAATCTTAAACGGCGCGCTTGTTGCGTTGGTCAACCCAAAGCCTGCCTCCTCAGGGTTTGCTGCTATAAAGCGGTGCTGCTGTTAAGCGTAACGCTAGAGGCTAAGCGAATCAGAAAGGCATCGAACAACAAGCGGGATGAAACCGATTCTTTTTATCGGCTTCGTCCCGCTTTTTTACGACCCCAGTTTTACTAGTGATAGTTTTTATTAGCGATAGTGTTACGTCGCGGATAATCAAGAAATTGCTGAGCCTGCGCCCCACAGGCTCCCACCAGCATGGGAGGATCTTGTTTTGAATAACCCCGCATTGAGCAAACCCGCAATATTGGCCCTGGAAGATGGAAGCGTGTTCCACGGCATTGCCATTGGCGCGGACGGATTAACAAGCGGTGAGGTGGTGTTCAATACGGCCATGACCGGCTATCAAGAAATCCTCACCGACCCTTCCTACACCCGCCAAATCGTTACCCTCACCTATCCCCACATCGGCAATACTGGCATTAACGCTGAAGACATTGAGTCAGCTTCTATTGCCGCAGCAGGTTTGGTGATTCGCGATTTACCGCTAATGGCCAGCAGCTTCCGCTCTGAGCAGTCGCTGTCGGACTACCTGAAAAGCCAGAACGTGCTGGGTATTGCCGATATCGATACCCGCCGCCTAACGCGCATTTTGCGTGATAAAGGTGCGCAGAACGGGGCGATTTTGGCGGGTACTGATGCGGAAGGCGACGAGGCGGTCACACGGGCGCTGGAAGCCGCCAAGGCTTTCCCTGGCCTGAAGGGGATGGATCTGGCCAAAGAGGTGTCGTGTACACAAGCCTACGAGTGGTCGGAAGGTGAGTGGACGCTGGGTGAAGGCTACGCTGATGCTTCCAAAATCGAGCGCCCCTACCATGTGGTGGCGTACGACTACGGTGTGAAATTCAACATCCTGCGCATGCTGGCCGCTCGCGGCTGCCGCCTGACAGTCGTGCCCGCGCAAACGCCTGCCGCTGAGGTGCTGGCGATGAATCCGGATGGCGTGTTTTTAGCCAACGGCCCTGGTGACCCGGAGCCCTGCGATTACGCCATCAAGGCAATTCAGGACGTGCTGGAAACCAATATTCCGGTGTTTGGTATCTGCCTGGGCCACCAACTGCTGGCGCTCGCCGCCGGGGCGAAGACGGTCAAAATGAGCCACGGCCACCACGGTGCCAACCACCCGGTGCAGGATCTGGATAGTGGTACGGTAATGATCACCAGCCAGAATCACGGCTTTGCGGCGGATGAAGCGACCCTGCCCGCTAACGTGCGCGCCACGCACCGTTCGCTGTTCGACGGCACCTTGCAGGGAATCGAGCTTACCGACCGACCGGCGTTCAGCTTTCAAGGCCACCCGGAAGCGAGTCCCGGCCCGCGTGATGTGGCGCCGCTGTTTGATCGCTTCGTGGCTATGATGCAGGCACGCCGTTAACGCGTCCCTAGCATCACCGTATCGCCGTCTTTTGTCGCTCATCGTCACCATTTTTTGCGGGAACCGTTATGCCTAAGCGTACCGACATCAACAGTATCTTGATCATTGGCGCTGGCCCGATTGTGATCGGCCAGGCCTGCGAATTCGACTACTCCGGCGCCCAGGCGTGTAAAGCGCTGCGCGAGGAGGGTTACCGGGTTATTTTGGTTAACTCCAACCCCGCCACCATCATGACTGACCCGGCCATGGCCGATGCCACCTACATCGAGCCGATTACCTGGCAGGCGGTGGAGAAGATCATCGAAGCCGAGCGCCCTGATGCCATTCTGCCGACCATGGGTGGTCAGACGGCGCTGAACTGCGCCCTCGAGCTTGAAAAGCATGGCGTGCTGGAGAAGTTCGGCGTCGAGATGATCGGTGCCAACGCCGATGCGATTAACATGGCCGAAGACCGTGATCTGTTCGATCAGGCCATGAAGCGCATTGGCTTGGAGTGCCCGAAAGCGAAAGTCGCCCACACCATGGATGAAGCCTGGGAGATTCAGGCTGAACTGGGTTTCCCGACCATTATTCGCCCTTCCTACACCATGGGCGGCTCCGGCGGCGGCGTGGCGTACAACAAGGAAGAGTTCGAAGAAATCTGTACCCGTGGTTTTGAGCTTTCCAATAACCACGAGCTGCTCATCGATGAGTCGCTGCTGGGGTGGAAAGAGTACGAGATGGAAGTTGTGCGTGATAAAAACGACAACTGCATCATCGTCTGCGCGATTGAGAACTTCGACCCCATGGGCGTGCACACCGGCGACTCCATCACCGTGGCGCCGGCGCAAACGCTGACCGATAAAGAGTATCAGATCATGCGTGACGCCAGCCTCGCGGTACTGCGCGAGATTGGCGTAGAGACCGGTGGCTCTAACGTCCAGTTTGGTATGGATCCCAAAACCGGCCGTTTGGTAGTTATCGAGATGAACCCGCGGGTGTCACGCTCTTCAGCGCTGGCCTCAAAGGCGACCGGTTTCCCGATTGCTAAAATCGCCGCGAAATTGGCGATTGGCTATACCCTGGACGAGCTGCAGAACGATATTACCGGTGGTCAAACGCCGGCATCGTTCGAGCCGTCTATCGATTACGTGGTCACCAAAATTCCGCGCTTCACCTTCGAGAAATTCCCCCAGGCCAACGATCGCCTAACGACGCAGATGAAGTCGGTGGGTGAGGTGATGGCGATTGGGCGTACTTTCCAGGAGTCGCTGCAGAAAGCCCTGCGTGGCCTGGAAACCGGTAACGATGGTCTCGATCCGATCATTACCGATTTCACGCCGGACAACATGGCAATTATCCAGGGCGAGCTGCAGGCCGCCGGCGCAGAGCGTATTTTCTACGTGGCGGACGCCATGCGTTCCGGCATGAGCGTCGATGACGTCTTTGCCCTGACCAATATCGACCCTTGGTTCCTGGTGCAGTTGGAAGATTTGGTGCTGACTGAAAACGCCGTCGCCAAACGTACGCTGGCTGACTTCTCTGCCCGTGAGCTCTATCAGCTCAAGCGCAAAGGTTTCGGCGATGCACGCCTGGCCAAATTGCTGAATGTCAGCGAAAAAGAGTTCCGTCAAACCCGCCAGGCCGCCGGCATTCGCCCGGTTTATAAGCGTGTCGATACCTGTGCCGCGGAGTTCGCCTCTGATACCGCCTATATGTACTCCACTTACGAAGAAGAGTGCGAGGCGGATGTCTCTGACCGTCAGAAGATCATGGTATTGGGCGGTGGCCCTAACCGGATCGGTCAGGGCATCGAGTTTGATTACTGCTGCGTTCACGCCGCCTTCGCCATGCGCGACGATGGCTATGAAACCATCATGGTCAACTGCAACCCGGAAACCGTCTCGACCGATTACGACACCTCTGATCGTCTCTACTTCGAGCCGGTAACGCTGGAAGACGTGCTGGAAATCGCCGATAAAGAGAAGCCGGTAGGCGTGATCGTCCAGTTCGGTGGTCAGACGCCGCTGAAACTGGCCCGTGAGCTAGAAGCTGCCGGTGTGCCGATCATTGGTACCACGCCGGATGCTATCGACCGCGCAGAAGACCGTGAACGCTTCCAGGTGATGATCGACAAGCTGGGCCTGAAGCAGCCGCCCAACGCGACCGCACGCAGCTTTGCCGAAGCCTTCGATAAAGCCGAAGCGATTGGTTACCCGCTGGTAGTTCGCCCCAGCTACGTATTGGGTGGCCGGGCGATGGAGATCGTCTACGACGCCTCCGAGCTTGAAAACTACATGACCCATGCGGTGAAGGTCTCAAACGACTCCCCGGTACTGCTGGATCACTTCCTGAGTGCTGCAATCGAGATCGATATCGATGCGGTGTCGGATGGCCAGCAGGTGGTGATCGGTGGCATCATGCAGCACGTAGAGCAAGCGGGCGTTCACTCCGGCGACTCTGCCTGCGCGCTGCCGCCTTACTCGCTGCCTGCGGATGTGCAGGACGAGATGCGCCATCAGGTGAAGCAGATGGCGGTTGAGCTGGGCGTTAAAGGCTTAATGAACGTGCAGTTGGCCTGGCAGGATGGCGAGATCTATGTGATCGAGGTGAATCCCCGCGCTTCGCGTACGGTGCCCTTTGTGTCCAAGTGCATTGGCACCTCGCTGGCGCAGATTGCGGCCCGCTGCATGGCCGGTAAAACCCTGGCTGAGCAGGGCTTTGAGCAGGAGATCGTGCCGCACTTCTATAGTGTTAAAGAGGCGGTCTTCCCGTTCAATAAATTCCCCGGTGTCGACCCGATTCTGTCGCCGGAAATGAAGTCCACCGGCGAAGTGATGGGCTCTGGCGACACCTTTGCAGAAGCCTTCTTCAAGGCGCAACTGGGGGCAGGTGAGGCCATTCCTGGGCTTACCGGTGAGCGCAAGGCGTTTCTTTCCGTGCGCGAACCGGACAAGGCGGGGATTATCGAAGTGGGGCGTTCTCTGTTAGCATTAGGCTTTACGCTATGTGCTACACGGGGAACAGCGGCTGCTTTGGAAGCTGCCGGGCTTGCCGTGGAACACGTCAATAAAGTCTACGAAGGCCGTCCCCATATCGTCGATCTGCTTAAGAACGACGAAATCGCCTACATTGTGAACACTACTGAAGGTCGTCAGGCTATTAACGACTCTTCGGTCATTCGCCGTACTGCTCTCTCGCGCAAGGTGCCCTATGCGACCACCTTGGCGGGCGCTAATGCTGTTTGCATGGCGCTTGAGTACGGTAGGGAGATTACGGTGCGGCGCCTTCAGGATCTGCATGCAGGAGCAAGTCAATGAACAAGGTCCCGATGACAGTTGCGGGAGAAAGAAGCCTTCGTGAAGAGCTCGACCACCTTAAAAGCGAAGCTCGTCCGCAGGTGATCGCGGCCATCGCCGAAGCACGTGAACACGGTGATCTTAAAGAGAACGCCGAGTATCACGCCGCTCGCGAGCAGCAGGGGTTTATCGAAGGGCGGATTCAGGAGATCGAAAGTAAGCTATCCGTCGCTCAAGTGATTGATGTCACCAAGCTGCCCAAAACCGGCAAAGTGATTTTCGGCGTTACCGTATCGCTAATGAATCTGGATACTGATGCGGAAGTCACTTACCGTATCGTCGGCGAAGATGAGGCGGACATTAAGTCTGGCCGTATCTCGGTTACCTCACCGATTGCCCGTGCCCTGATCGGCAAAGAAGAGGGTGATGTCGTGGTGGTCAAAACACCCGGCGGTGACGTGGAGTACGAAGTAGGTAGCGTCGAACACGTATGACAAAAAACGCCCCTGCGATTGACTCTGGAGTCAGTTGAAGGGGCGCTTTCGTACGGCGGCACTCTATTGCACGCGTTGAATTTAACGCTTAATGGCGGCCGTGGTGGTTCTCAAAGCGGGTAACGTTAGAAAGCTTCGGGTTCACCTGCGGATTTCTGCGATAGAGCAGCGCCATTTTGCCAATGGTTTGCACCAAGTCGGCACGGCTGTTGGCGATCAGTTCGGCTATCATGGCAGCACGATCATCCCGCTCAGGAAGGGCAAGTTTCACTTTGATCAGTTCGTGATCAGTGAGTGCGCGGTTAAGTTCTGCGAGCAAATTTTCGGAGACGCCGTTCTCAGAAACGGTGACCACTGGGTTAAGATGGTGGCCAATGCTACGAAATGCTTTCTTTTGTGCCTGTGACAAGCTCATGGTATCTTGCGGTATCCCGGTTAGCGCTTAACGCTCCATCTTACGGTGAAACGTCACCGAGTGAAAGCGATCGCGTGAATGCGCCCATCTCTTATTCCAGTGTTAGATTCCCACATGCAGCAAAAGCCCCCGAACCGAAAACATTCCGTTAGCAAGACCAGCAATAACTGGAAGAAGGAGCATTTTGACGACCAGTACGTGAAGCAGAGCTGGCAAGATGGCTACCGTTCCCGTGCCAGCTATAAGCTGATTGAGTTGGATGAAAAAGATAAACTGCTGCGTCCCGGTATGACGGTGATTGATCTGGGCGCCGCCCCCGGCGGGTGGAGTCAAATTGCAGCGGAAAGGGTAGGGCCTGAAGGTGTGGTGATTGCCTCTGATATTCTGGAGATGGACGCACTGGCCGGGGTGGATTTTATCCAAGGTGATTTCACTGAAGAGGCGGTGCTGGAGGCGATACTAAAATGCCTGGATAATCGCCGTGTAGACCTTGTGATGTCGGATATGGCCCCCAATATGAGTGGCATGGCGGCGATTGATCAGCCCCAGGCGATGTATTTAGTGGAGCTAGCGTTAGAACTTGCCCGCGAAACGTTGTCACCTGGTGGCCGGTTTTTAGCTAAAGTATTCCAGGGGGAAGGGTTTGACGCCTATTTGAAAGAATTGCGCGGCAGCTTTAACAAGGTAGTAACCCGTAAGCCAGACGCCTCCCGGGCGCGTTCCCGTGAAGTCTATTTTCTGGCCGAAGGGTTTCGCGGGTGACTCTCCTTAACATGAGAGGCTGCCCGTGTGGTTCATAGCCAAGATTTATCAGCGCGATTGCCAGACAGGCAAGCGCAACGTGTGTCACATTAGTCGCCATAAGTGCGCGTGACACAGATGGCCCGAGGCATAAGACGCTTTGGCAATGGTTGAACGCTTGATGCTGATGTAATGTCGTATTACTAAGCTTATTGGTAAAAGACTTTATGAAGCACCAGGGTTTAACTGACGGATTCTTGTAATGAGGGTAGCCCCTTGAATGATATGGCGAAGAACCTGATTCTGTGGTTGGTCATCGCGGCCGTCCTACTGACAGTGTTCAACAATTTCAGTACGGAAAGCGCACCGCAAAACACAAACTATTCCCAGTTTGTGCAGCAGGTGCAAAATCAGCAGGTACGTAGCGTAACGATTGATGGTTACACCATCAGCGGTGAGCGCACGGACGGCACTCAGTTCCAGACCATCCGCCCAGCGGCGGAAGATCCGAAGCTGATGGACGACCTGTTGAGCAACAATGTGACGGTGGTGGGCAAAGAGCCAGAGCAGCAAAGTATCTGGACGCGGCTACTGATCGCCAGCTTCCCGATTCTGTTGATTTTGGGCATCTTTATGTTCTTCATGCGCCAAATGCAGGGCGGAGCCGGTGGTGGTAAAGGCGGCCCGATGAGCTTTGGTAAATCGAAGGCCAAGCTGCTCTCACAAGATCAGATTAAGACAACCTTTGCCGACGTGGCGGGTTGTGATGAAGCCAAGGAAGAAGTAGAAGAGCTGGTCGACTTCCTGCGTGACCCAACCAAATTCCAGCGCCTGGGCGGCACGATTCCCCGCGGCGTATTGATGGTAGGCCCTCCGGGTACCGGTAAAACGCTGCTGGCAAAGTCCATTGCGGGCGAAGCCAAAGTGCCGTTCTTCTCTATTTCGGGTTCTGACTTCGTTGAAATGTTTGTTGGTGTCGGTGCATCCCGTGTGCGTGACATGTTCGAGCAGGCCAAGAAGCAAGCGCCGTGCATTATCTTTATCGACGAAATCGATGCGGTAGGCCGTTCACGTGGCACCGGTATGGGTGGCGGTAACGACGAGCGCGAGCAGACGTTGAACCAACTGCTAGTTGAAATGGATGGCTTTGAAGCCAACGAAGGCGTCATTGTTATCGCCGCGACCAACCGTCCTGACGTACTTGACCCTGCGCTAATGCGCCCAGGCCGCTTTGACCGCCAGGTAACGGTCGGTTTGCCGGACATCCGTGGCCGTGAGCACATTCTGGGCGTTCACCTGCGTAAAGTGCCGCTGGGTGATGACGTAAAACCGCAGCTTATCGCACGTGGTACGCCTGGTTTCTCTGGTGCGGATTTGGCCAACTTGGTCAACGAAGCCGCTCTGTTTGCCGCGCGCCGCAATAAGCGCTTGGTCAGCATGGAAGAACTTGAGCTCGCGAAGGATAAGATCATGATGGGCGCTGAGCGCAAATCGATGGTCATGACCGACAAAGAGAAGCTCAATACCGCTTACCATGAATCGGGTCACGCCATTATCGGTCTGGTCGTGCCTTCCCATGATCCGGTCTATAAGGTAACGATTATTCCCCGTGGCCGTGCGCTGGGTGTCACCATGTTCCTGCCGGAAGAGGATCGCTACAGCCTCTCCCGTCAGCAAATTCTGGGGCAGATCTGCTCGCTGTTTGGTGGCCGTATTGCCGAAGAGATGACGTTAGGCCCGAATGGTGTAACGACCGGCGCCTCAAACGACATCAAGCGTGCTACTGAGCTGGCCCATAACATGGTTGCCAAGTGGGGCTTGTCGGACGAAATGGGCCCGATCATGTACGACGAGGATGAGTCGCATCAGTTCCTCGGTGGCCCGGGTCAGGGTGGTGGCAAGATGAAATCTGGTGACACCACCACGCGCCTTGATAAGGAAGTCCGCAAAATCATCGACGGTTGCTACGAGCAGGCACGCCAAATCCTGACCGATAATCGCGATAAGCTGGACGCCATGGCCGAGGCCTTGATGAAGTACGAGACCATTGATGCCACGCAGTTGAAGGACATCATGGAAGGTCGTGAGCCGCGCCCGCCGGAAGGTTGGGATGACGGTGACTCATCCGGTGGCGGTACGCCTGTCAACGATGACAAGCCGCAAGCGAAGGCTGAAGACGATGCTTCTTCAAACGCTTCTGGAGGCGATGCGTCCGGTGGTGACAGCGAAGAAGATGACGACGGGCCGCGTCGCCGTCCCTCAGACCCGCTAGGTGGCCCTGCAGGCTCATAAGCCAGCACTGCCGTATGAGCCAAAGGCGCCCCGTCATGGGGCGCCTTTTTTGATATGCTGTATACATAACAGCAATGTTTCATTTCTTGATCAGGCTGCAGCATGAAATCAATTCTGGACACGTCCTCTTCACGAAACGCAGAAAATGCTCTCCAACTGCGTTGCGGGCGCCATCTGTTGGATCTCTCCTTTCCCAGGGTAATGGGTATTCTTAATGTGACCCCGGACTCTTTTTCTGACGGTGGCCAGCACGTGGCATTGGATGACGCTTTGCGCCACGCTGAGCGGATGCTGGCCGAAGGGGCGGCGATGATAGATGTGGGCGGCGAATCGACCCGCCCTGGGGCTATCCCTGTCAGCCCCCAGGAAGAGCTAGACCGGGTGGCGCCGGTGGTGGAGGTCCTGGTGCGCGAGCTGGATGCGTTGGTGTCGGTGGATACCAGTTGCCCGACGGTTATACGCGAGGCGAGCGAGCTGGGCGCTGGTATGATTAATGATGTGCGCGCCTTAGAGCGAGAAGGCGCCCTGCTGGCTGCGGTGGGTAGCGGGTTGCCCGTCTGCCTGATGCATCGCCAGGGCGAGCCGCAGGATATGCAGCAGTCGCCCGCGTATCAGCGCCCGGTCGAGGAAGAGGTGGCGGATTATTTGGCCCGTCGGATTGCTGAATGCGAGGCTGCAGGGCTACGCCGCAACCGTCTACTGATCGACCCTGGTTTTGGCTTCGGCAAAACCGTCGAACACAATCTACGCTTACTCAAATACATGGAGTCTCTGCAATCGCTGGAGCTTCCAGTGCTGGTGGGTATGTCGCGCAAGAGCATGATTGGTAAAGTGTTGGGTCGACCAGTGGAGGAGCGTCTCTCCGGTGGTTTGGCGCTCGCTGCCATGGCGGTTGAGCGTGGGGCAAATATTTTGCGCGTGCATGACGTGGCTGCAACGGTCGATGCAGTCAATATGGCGTGGGCGGTACTACAAGAAGGCTGCGAGCCGCCGCTAAATAAGGAGTTTGACGCATGACAAGGCGCTATTTTGGGACGGATGGTATTCGCGGCACGGTGGGTAAATCACCGATTACCGCTGATTTTATGCTTAAGTTGGGCTGGGCGGCGGGTCAGGTGCTGCGCCGTGATAAAGGTCGAACGCGGGTACTGATCGGCAAAGATACCCGGATCTCTGGCTATATGTTCGAATCCGCCCTAGAAGCTGGGCTTTCTGCGGCGGGTGTGGATGTCTCGCTGCTGGGGCCAATGCCCACGCCGGGTATTGCCTATTTAACGCGCACATTTCGTGCCGATGCAGGCATCGTCATTTCGGCATCGCATAATCCTTTTGATGATAACGGCATCAAGTTCTTCTCCGCTGAGGGTAAGAAACTTCCCGATGACACGGAAGATCGTATCGAAGCGATGCTGGAAGCGCCGCTGACCACGGCCGAGGCCGCGCAGTTGGGTAAGGCAACACGCATCGACGACGCTGCAGGCCGTTATATCGAGTTTTGTAAATCGACCTTGCCTGACCGGCTTAGCCTGCACGGCCTTAAAATCGTCTTGGATTGTGCTCACGGTGCCACATACCATATCGCGCCCAATGTGTTCCGCGAGCTGGGGGCTGATGTCACCACCATTGGCTCTGCACCTGACGGGTTAAACATTAATCAGCAGGTGGGCTCAACGCACCCCGCGGCTCTGCGTGCTTCCGTGATTCAGCAAAATGCTGATTTGGGGATCGCCTTTGATGGCGATGGCGACCGCGTGCTGCTGGTAGATGGCGACGGGCGCGAAGTCGACGGCGACGATATTCTCTATCTGATTGCCCGAGATCGCCACGAGCGTGGCTTGCTTCAAGGCGGCGTGGTGGGCACCCTGATGTCAAACTTTGGCCTGTCGATGGCGCTGGATAAGCTGGGAATCCCCTTTGAGCGCGCAAAGGTGGGTGACCGCTTTGTGATGGAGCGTATGGCCGCCAATGGTTGGGAGCTGGGCGGTGAGTCGTCGGGGCATATTGTGTGCGCCCACGTGCAGACCACCGGCGACGGCATTGTCTCCGCGTTGCAGGTATTGGCGCTGATGATGCGCGAGCAAAAAAGCCTCCCGACACTGTTAAAAGAGTTGGAGAAAGTGCCCCAAGCGCTGGTTAATGTACGTTTGCCCGCTCATGCCAGCGCCAAAGAGGTGATGGCATCTGCGCCGCTTCAGCAGGCAGTGGCTGCGTTAGAGCATGAGTTAGGCGATGAGGGGCGAGTGTTGCTACGTCCCTCAGGTACTGAGCCGCTTATTCGAGTAATGGTGGAAGGACGCGCCCATTTAGACGTCGATCAATTGGCGCATAGCTTGGCCGATCAGGTTCAGGCGCTACTTAATTAAATGTGTTCAGCTAACCGGTTCAGTAAACTGGTTTGGTAAACCCAGCTTGTGGCTATAACAGCGGTTGTCTTGACAAGGCCGCTCCTATACCATTTCGCTCCACCTTGAGTGAGGAGAGTCGATGCGTACGCCTTTAATCGCCGGTAACTGGAAAATGAACGGTTCCGTGGCGTTGATCAATGAATTCGGCCAGGCCTTCTCCGCCGCCGTATCGCCAACGAGCGTGGATGTCGTTATCATTCCGCCGTTCCCCTATTTGGATGCGGCGCGCCACGCGTTTGAAGGTACGGTGCTTTCATTGGGCGCGCAAACGTTGAACCCTATTCACTCTGGGGCGCATACCGGCGAAGTAAGTGGCCGCATGCTAAAAGAGTTTGCGGTCTCTTACGTATTGGTGGGGCACTCTGAACGACGTCAGCTCTACAAAGAGAGCGATGAACAGATCTTTGCACGCCTGCTAGCAGCATTGAGCGTGGATATCACGCCGATCCTCTGTGTGGGTGAGTCCCTGGAGGAGCGCGACGCAGGGCGCACGATGGATGTGGTGCTTCGTCAAGTGGGCCATGTAATGTCCCGCTTAGAGCCCGACCAGCGTAAGCAGGTCGTGATTGCCTATGAGCCTGTTTGGGCCATTGGCACTGGGCGCACGGCAACGCCTGAGCAAGCCCAGGACGTTATGGCAGGCATCCGTGCCTACCAGGCGGGTTTCGATAAGGGCCTCGCCGAGCAACTGCGTTTGCTTTACGGCGGCAGTATGAACGCAAGCAATGCGGCTGAGCTGCTTGCTCAGCCAGATATCGACGGCGGTCTAGTGGGCGGAGCCTCACTCAAGATCGATGATTTTTATGCCATTTGTCAGTCAGCAGGATAACGCCATGCAAGTTGCAATTCTTATGATTCATGTGGTGATTGCGGTCGCCCTGGTGGTACTCATTCTGCTTCAGCAGGGTAAAGGTGCCGAAGCCGGTGCAGCTTTCGGGGGCGGTGCATCACAAACGGTATTCGGTTCGCGGGGTAGTGGTAACTTCCTGTCGCGCACAACGGCTATTTTGGCGGCGGGTTTCTTCGTCACCTCAATGGCGCTAGCTTACTTTGCCACCCAGGCGGGCCAGGCACCGGAAGCAGGTATTCCCGATTCGCGCTTGATCGAGCAGCAGCAAAGCGTCCCGACGCTTGACGACAGGCCTGCGGACGTGGATAATACCGCGCCAGTGCTAGAGGAAAGCAGCGAGTAAGCAGCTGCTGTTTTTTAGCCTCCCCTGATGCCGAAGTGGTGGAATTGGTAGACACGCTATCTTGAGGGGGTAGTGACCGTATGGTCGTGCGGGTTCAAGTCCCGCCTTCGGCACCATCTGTTTTGCTGGCACGCCAGCTTCCCAGAACGTTTCTTTTGTTACCAGAATGCCCATTGGCACCTGAGGCGAAAAAGACAGCTTTAAGTAAGTGGTTCTTGAAGCAAGTAGTTCTTGACGTAAGTGGCTTTAGTGTCTATTATCGTCGACCTAGATTGATGCGGGGTGGAGCAGTCTGGTAGCTCGTCGGGCTCATAACCCGAAGGTCATCGGTTCAAATCCGGTCCCCGCTACCATTTTCTAGTAGCATGTTCTAGATTGTTATTTTTAAGACGTATTGGAAATAACGGTCATTTCAGGTACAGCCTGTTACATGTTGCTAAGACGGTACTGGAAGTAGTACTTAAGAAATGGTACACAAGGTTTCTTTCAAAAAGCCCCTTCCAGTGAAGGGGCTTTTTGTTAGCAGCTTTTGACTAGCAAGCGCGCCTGGTCGCTGTTTTATTGGCGCCCCCCGCTTTGTTAGCCAGAATATCGTTAGCACGAATATCTTAATAGCGGATGTCGTCCGGAAAACCGGAGACACATTCCCGAGTAACGCCAATCAGCCACCTAGCTTTTCTAATAACTCCTGGCCAGGTGCCTGATGCAACGGCTATAGGAGCTTTGTCTGTGGCCACTAAACACGCTGCGCTTCACGCGCTGATCGAACCTGTTGTTGCTGCCATGGGCTTTGAGCTATGGGGCATCGACCATCTTTCCCAGGGCAAAAATTCGCGGCTGGTGATCTATATCGAGCGCGAGAGTGGTGTCAGCGTGGAAGACTGCGCAGATATTAGCCGCCAAGTCAGTGCCGTTATGGATGTAGAAGACCCCATTCCCGGTGAGTACCGGTTGGAAGTCTCCTCGCCAGGCATGGCACGTCCCTTGTATTCCCTGGATCAGTTTACCCGCTTTCAAGGTCATCACGTCGCGCTGAAATTGCGCACTGCCTTTGACGGGCGGCGCAAGTATCAAGGGCTTTTGGTCGGTGTTGAGGGGGATGAAGTACTGCTACAACTGGATGGCGAAGAGTACTGCTTTCCAATTGAGAGTATTGATTCTGCTCACATTGTACCGCAGTTCGACGATTGACCGGGTGGCGGCGCTGCCGGCAGGCTGCCGGGGTGATGCACATAAGGATAGGTTTTCTGGCGAGGCATACGCATGAGTAAAGAAATTTTAATGGTCGTTGACGCGATCTCCAATGAGAAGGGCGTCCCACGTGATGTCATCTTCGAGGCGGTAGAAGCCGCTCTTGCGAGTGCGTCACGCAAGCGTTTTGAAAGAGAAGAAGCCAATGTGCGCGTGCATATTGACCGCCGCACTGGTGAATACGAAACCTTCCGCACCTGGACCGTTGTGGAAGATGACGAATTCGAAACGCCAGATTATGAAATTAAAGAGAGCATCGCCGAGCAGCGCGATCCGCCGCTGAAATTAGGCGATGTGGTCGAAAAAAGCATCGAAAATGCGTCGTTTGGCCGTATTGCTGCACAAACCGCCAAACAGGTGATCGTACAGAAAGTACGCGAAGCCGAGCGGGCTGAAGTCGTGCGCCAATATGCCGATCGCGAAGGTGAACTGGTTGCGGGCATCGTTAAAAAGACCACACGTGATGGCCTGATCATTGATTTGGGCGAAAACGCTGAGGCGTTTTTGCCGCGCAATGAAATGATTCACGGCGAGCGTTACCGCATGAACGAGCGGGTGCGCGCCCTGTTGGTCAAAGTGGATCCCGATGCACGCGGTGCCCAGCTTCAGCTATCGCGGACGTGTCCCGAGCTGATCATCGAGCTGTTCAAAATTGAAGTGCCAGAGATCGCAGAGCAGTTGATTGAGATCAAAGGTGCTGCGCGTGACCCCGGTTCACGGGCCAAAATTGCGGTAAAAACCAATGATCGCCGCATCGACCCGGTCGGTGCCTGTGTGGGTATGCGCGGTTCGCGCGTTCAGGCGGTCTCTTCGGAGCTGCAAAACGAACGCGTTGATATCGTGCTGTGGGATGACAATCCCGCCCAATTGGTGATTAACGCCATGGCACCTGCCGATGTTGGGTCTATCCTTGTGGACGAGGACGCCCACGCAATGGACGTGGCCGTGGCGCAGGATAACCTTGCTCAGGCGATTGGCCGGAGCGGTCAGAACGTGCGTTTGGCTTCTGAACTTACCGGCTGGCGCATTAATGTCATGACCGAAGAGGAAGCGGAGTCTAAGCGCGATCAAGAGATTGATAGCCTGGTTGACTCTTTTATCCAGCACCTCGATGTGGATGAAGATGTCGCTCGCCTGTTGGTGGATGAGGGGTTCACTACCCTGGAAGAAGTCGCCTACGTGCCGATGGAAGAGATGCTCGAAATCGAAGAGTTCGATGAAGATTTAGTCGAAGCGCTTCGTGCACGTGCGAAAGACGAGCTGCTGACGATGGCAATTGCCACGGAAGAAGCGCTAGACGGTGCCCAGCCTGCAGCAGATCTGCTGGAGATGGATGGCATGGAGCGCCACCTGGCCTTCATTCTGGCCAGTCGCGGCATCGTTACCATGGAAGATCTCGCCGAGCAGTCTGTCGACGATCTGGTCGATATCGAGGAGTTGGACGAAGCGCGCGCAGCGGCACTGATCATGACTGCCCGTGCGCCCTGGTTTGAAGTCGATGACGCATCGGATTCGAACACACAGTAAACAGGTCACGGGCTGAGGAGGGTCAATATGTCAGATATGACAGTTAAAGATTTCGCAGGAAAGGTGGGCCGTGATGTGCCTCGCCTACTAGAGCAAATGAAAGAAGCGGGTTTAAAGCACGCTTCTGAAAGCGATGCTGTGTCTGAAGAAGACAAGCAGAAGCTACTGAGTTTCTTGAAGAAGAGCCACGGCGGTAGCGACACCCCTGAAGCGGGCAAAAACCGCATCACGCTGACACGCAAAACCCGTAGCCGTATCAATACCGGCGAGCGCGGCAAAACCATTGAAGTGCAGGTACGTAAGAAAAAGACCTACGTCAAAAGCGCTGAAGATGAGAAGCCGAAAGCGCCGGAGCCTAGCTATACCGGCCCGCGCCAGCTAGTGGGCGATATGGCGGAAGCCGAAGCTGAGCGCAAAGTGTCTGATGCGCGTGAAGCCGAAGAAAAAGCCGCTGCTAAGAAAGCCCGCGCTGCACAGGTAGCGGAAGCCACCGCGCGTAGCAATAAAGAGGCTGAAGCGACGGCGCAAAGTAACACGGCGCGTAGCAATAAAGAGACTGAAGCCAAGCCGAAAGCGTCTGCAGCAGCCAAAGCACCGGCTACGCCAGACATTCCTGTGCCGAATCTTGAAATCGACGATACGCCGTCCGGTGAGGATATGCCGCCAGCGCCACCGAAAGAGGGCCGCACTGACCGTCGTACCGCTCCGCCCAAGAAGACGGCGGCGAAGAACAAAGGTCGCCGTGACGATGAAGATCGTGGTGATCGCGAAGAGCGCAAGCGCGGTGGCGGCGGTAAGAAGGTAAAACGTGCCGAACAGCGTCGTGGTGGTCGCCGTGGTGGCAACCAGACCGGCAATGGCAAGCACGCTTTCCAGAAGCCGACTCAGCCGATCGTGCGTGAAGTATCGATCCCTGAATCGATCAGCGTGGCGGAATTGGCCGACAAGATGTCGATCAAGGCCAATGAAGTGATCAAGGCCATGTTTAACATGGGCGCGGCGGTTACCATCAACCAAACCATCGATCAGGATACGGCTGCGATCGTGGTGGAAGAGATGGGCCATACACCGAAGCTGGTTAAAGATGACGCGCTGGAAACGGAAATGCTAGAAGGCATCTCCTATGAAGGCGAAGAGATCACGCGTTCACCCGTTGTTACGGTGATGGGCCACGTTGACCACGGTAAAACCTCGCTGCTGGATTACATCCGTAAAGCGAAAGTGGCGACCGGTGAAGCCGGTGGTATTACCCAGCATATCGGTGCCTACCACGTGGAAGATAACCACGGTGGCGTGACCTTCCTGGATACCCCAGGCCACGCGGCGTTTACCGCCATGCGTGCCCGTGGTGCCAAGGCGACAGACGTGGTTATTCTGGTTGTGGCTGCCGACGATGGCGTGATGCCTCAGACGATTGAGGCGATTGAACACTCCAAAGCCGCTGAAGTGCCCATGGTGGTAGCGGTCAACAAGATCGATAAAGATGGTATCGATCTTGATCGCATCAAGAATGAGCTTTCGCAGCACGGCGTGATCTCCGAAGAATGGGGCGGTGATACTCAGTTTGTTCACGTTTCCGCCAAGACCGGTGAAGGTATTGAAGAACTGTTGGAAGCAATCCAACTGGTCTCTGAAGTGCTTGAGCTTAAAGCCGTTCCTTCTGCGCCGGGTAAAGGCGTGGTGGTTGAATCGCGCCTTGATAAAGGTCGTGGTCCAGTCGCCACCGTACTGGTTCAGAACGGTACGCTGAAAAAAGGCGATATCGTCCTGGCTGGCCTGCACTACGGTCGTGTACGTGCGCTGACCAACGAACTTGCCCAGCAAGTCGATGCGGTTGGCCCGGCCATGCCGGTAGAGATTCAAGGCTTGGGCGGCACGCCGGATGCCGGTGATGACTTTATGGTCGTTGCAGACGAGAAGAAAGCCCGCGAAGTGGCTAACTTCCGTCAAGGCAAATACCGCGAAGTGCGCCTGGCGCGTCAGCAGAAGGCCAAGCTGGAGAACATGTTCAGCCAGATGGGCCAAGACGAAGTGGCCAAGGTCAACATCGTCCTCAAAGCCGACGTTCAAGGTTCTCTGGAAGCGATCAAAGGCGCCCTGGAAGAACTCTCCACCGGTGAAGTTGAAGTCGCCGTGGTCTCTTCGGGTGTCGGTGGTATCACCGGTACAGATGCCAACTTGGCGCTTGCGTCGGAAGCCATCGTAGTCGGCTTTAACGTCCGTGCTGACGCCGCTGCCCGCGAGATCGTTGAGCGCGAAGGCCTGGATCTGCGTTACTACAGCGTTATTTACCAGCTGATCGACGAGGTCAAACAGGCGATGAGCGGTATGCTCGCACCTGAGTGGAAAGAAGAAATCGTCGGTATTGCCGAAGTGCGCGATGTGTTCCGTGCGCCGAAGATTGGTGCCATCGCCGGCTGTATGGTGGTTGAAGGCAGCGTGCATCGTAATAAGAAGATCCGCGTGTTGCGTGATGACGTGGTGATCTACGAAGGCGAGCTCGAATCGCTGCGCCGCTTCAAAGACGATGTGCAGGAAGTGCGCAACGGCATGGAGTGTGGCATCGGCGTGAAGAACTACAACGATGTCCAAGTCGGCGATAAGATCGAAGTCTTCGACCAAGTGAAGGTCGAGCGTAGCCTGTAAGGCTGCGAGGAGCTAAACATGCGCGAATTTAAGCGTACCGACCGGGTAGCCGACCAGCTCCAAAAGGAGCTGGCGGTGCTGATCCAACGAGAAGTGAAAGACCCGCGTTTGGGCATGGTCACGGTTAGCGGTGTCACCGTTAGCCGTGACCTTGGCTACTCCGACGTCTACGTCACTCTGTTGGGTGAGCAAGAGCCCGAGCGTATTAAAGAGAATCTGCAGGTGCTTAAGCGTGCTGCTGGTTTTCTAAGAAGCCAGATTGCCAAGCGCATCAAGCTACGTCACGTACCGGAGCTGCGTTTTCATTTCGATGAAAGCGTGGTGCGCGGTCAGCAGCTTTCTTCATTGATTGATGAAGCGGTGACGACGGATCGTGCACGCTATCAAAACGATGATGACGATTATCAAGACGCTGGCCAAGACAGTGACTCAGACGGCGACGCCCAGCAAAGTGAGGAAACTCGCTAGTGGCGCGTCAACGTCGAGGTTTACCGGTTAATGGCGTACTGCTGCTGGATAAGCCCAAGGGCGTTTCCAGCAACCATGCGCTGCAGCGTGTGCGTCGGCTGTTCCAGGCTCAAAAAGCCGGGCACACCGGCACGCTAGACCCGATGGCAACCGGCTTATTGCCGATTTGCCTAGGTGAAGCGACCAAGTTTTCATCGCACTTGCTGGAAGCCGACAAGGTGTATCGCACCCGGGTAGAGCTAGGGGTGATCACGGATACCGGCGATGCAGAAGGCACGATTATTGAGCAGCATGAGGTTCCCAGCCTAAGCGTCGATGACGTGGAAGCTGTGCTCACCCGTTTTCGCGGTGAGATCGACCAAGTGCCGCCGATGTATTCGGCCCTCAAGCATCAGGGCAAAAAACTTTACGAGTTGGCCCGTGAAGGCAAGCAGGTAGAGCGTGCAGCCCGGCGCGTAAGCGTGTATGATGCGCGCCTGCTATCGTTTGAAGGCACTGCTTTTGAGCTGGAAGTAAGCTGCAGTAAAGGCACTTACATCCGCACGTTAGCCGAAGATATTGGCCAAGCGCTTGGCTGTGGTGCGCACATCAGTCAACTAAGGAGGCTCAAAACGGGGCCCTTTTTAGCCGACGCGATGTGGACGCTAGAGGCCTTGGAAGCATTGGCCGACCAAGCGGCACTGGAAGCTGAGCTCATGCCCGTGGATGTGTTGGTGGACCATTTACCGTTACTGACGGTAGACGACACCGCGCATTCTCGTTTGGCCCATGGCCAGCCCGCTGCTCTCGAAACCGGCGCATTAGCCGCGGACGAAGTAGCCCGACTTTATTACGCCGAGACGTTTATCGGCCTTGGCGTAGTGAAAGGTGCTCAGGAAGTGGCGCCTAAGCGACTGTTAAGCACTGTCGCTATCTCGTAAACAGCGTTGCAAGGAGGCGACCGTCTACGTGAAAATTGCAAGATCCGACGTACACGTCGAAACGTGTACGTAGAAAACAGTAGCTTGAGACTGCAAATATGCGTGGTCTCACCCATTCATTTTTAGGCATATTGCTTACTGGAGAGACAGATGGCTTTAACCGCTGAGAAGAAGGCCGAGATCGTCACTGAATACGGCCGCGGCGACAACGATACCGGTTCCCCTGAAGTGCAGGTTGCACTGCTGAGCGCCAACATTAATGGCCTGCAGGATCACTTCAAGACCAACAAACAGGATCACCACTCGCGTCGTGGTCTGATCCGCATGGTTAACCAGCGTCGTAAGCTGCTGGACTACCTAAAGCGTAAAGATTTCGAACGCTATCAGTCCCTGATTCAGCGTCTGGGTCTGCGTCGTTAAGCGTTAACGGCAACGATTAGAAACGGGCAGCTCCTTGTGAGCTGCCCGTTTTTTTATGTTTCGTGTTTACGGCAAGTAGGGAACTGGTAGCCCTATCGCGCTCCAGCGCCTAGAATGGTAACGAGTCAAAACGACCTAAACGAATAGACAAGTAGATATTGATAATGCTGAAGGAAGTCGCTGTGAATCCGGTAAAGAAAACGTTCCAGTACGGTCGTAGCACCGTCACGCTCGAAACCGGGCGTATTGCTCGCCAAGCTACCGGCGCTGTCATGGTTACCATGGATGACACCGTCGTGCTGTGTACCGTTGTCGCTCGCAAAGAGGCAAACCCGAGCCAACCCTTTTTCCCTCTCTCGGTACACTACCAAGAGAAAACCTACGCAGTGGGCAAGATTCCTGGCGGCTTCTTCAAGCGCGAAGGTCGTCCCACTGAAAAAGAGACGCTGACCTCGCGTCTGATTGATCGCCCAATCCGTCCGCTGTTCCCTAAAGGCTTTATGAACGAAGTGCAGGTCGTCTGTACCGTTCTCTCCACCGACCGTAACCACGATCCGGATATTGCCGCACTGCTGGGTACTTCCGCAGCGCTGAGCATCTCTGGCGTGCCGTTTAGTGGCCCGATTGGCGCAGCCCGCGTTGGTTTTAACGAAGAGAAAGGCTACTTCCTCAACCCAACGGTTGAAGAACTGGCCACCTCTGAGCTCGACATGGTCGTCGCCGGTACTGAAAAAGCCGTGCTGATGGTTGAGTCTGAAGCCAAAGAGCTGCTCGAAGACGAAATGCTGGGAGCCGTTCTGTTCGGTCACCAGGAAATGCAGGTCGCGATCAGTGCCATTAACGAACTGGTTGCTGAAGCGGGCAAGCCGCGCTGGGAGTGGCAGGCCGCCGAAGAGAACCAGGCGCTCAAAGCCGCCATGGCCGATGCGTTTGAAGCTAAAGTGGGCGATGCTTACCGCATCACCGACAAAATGCAGCGCCAGGATGCATTGGCTGAGTTGAAAGACCAGGCGATTGAACAACTGGCAGCCGATGAAGGCGAACCCGTTAACGACAAGTTCAGTAAAGATGACGTCAAAGGTGCCTTTGCTAGCCTGGAAAAACGCGTTGTGCGTTCACGGGTGGTAAAAGGTGAACCGCGTATTGACGGTCGTGACAATCAAACCGTTCGCCCGCTGGCGATTGAAGTCGGTGTGCTGCCGAAAGCTCATGGTTCTGCCATCTTTACGCGTGGTGAGACCCAGGCGATTGCCGTAGCAACACTGGGCACGCTGCGTGATTCACAGCTAATCGAATCACTGGAAGGTGAGCGTAAAGACCGCTTTATGCTGCACTACAACTTCCCTCCCTACTCGGTGGGTGAAGCTGGCTTTATGGGTGGCCCGAAGCGTCGCGAAATCGGCCATGGCCGCTTAGCGCGTCGTGGTGTGCAGGCAATGCTGCCGTCAGAAGACGTCTTCCCCTACACCATTCGTGTGGTGTCTGAAATTACCGAGTCTAACGGCTCCAGCTCCATGGCCTCTGTATGTGGCTCTTCGCTGGCCCTGATGGACGCAGGCGTGCCGTTAAAAGCACCGGTCGCCGGTATTGCCATGGGCTTGGTAAAAGACCCGGACGGTTTTGCGGTATTGACCGATATTCTGGGTGACGAAGATCACCTTGGCGATATGGACTTTAAAGTTGCCGGTTCCGAAGAGGGCGTCACCGCCCTGCAGATGGACATCAAGATCGAAGGCATCAACGAAGAGATTATGGAGCTCGCGCTGCAGCAAGCACTGACCGCGCGACTGAGTATTCTCGAGCAAATGAATGTCGTGATCAGCCAGAGCCGTAGCGATGTCTCCGACAACGCGCCGTCCATGGCAACGATCAAAATCGATCCGGACAAGATCCGTGACGTTATCGGTAAAGGTGGCGCAACCATTCGCAAAATCTGCGAAGACACCGGCGCCTCTATTGATCTCGACGACGATGGCACCGTGCGTATTTACGCGGAAGATAAAGCCGCCGCCAAGCGCGCCATCGACACCGTACTGGCGATTACCGCTGAAGCGGAAATCGGCAAGCTGTATCACGGCAAGGTCGTGCGTATTGCTGACTTCGGTGCGTTCGTTAACATCATGCCCGGCACCGATGGCCTGGTTCACATCTCGCAAATCGTTGCCGAGCGGGTTAACAACGTGCGCGACTTCTTGAACGAAGGCGATGACGTGGTCGTTAAGGTGCTGGATATCGACAACCGCAACCGCGTGAAGCTGTCGATGAAAGAGATCAGCGAAGAAGAGAAAGCCGCTTTTACCGCGGAAGCAGCGGAAACTGAAGCGGCGATTTAAATCGCTAGCTAGGTTTCTGAGAACGCCCTCGTAGCCTCTGGCTACGGGGGCGTTGTTTTTGCGGGGTATCGGCTTTGTATCAGATATAGATTTGTTAGCCGGGATTTAGAGAAAATCAAGGAGCTGCAGATGGAGCTGGAACAAACGCCGCGCTGGTGGGCGGTGGTGGCCGTGATGATCGGCATTTTTTTACTGGTGACCGCAGAGCAGCTGCCGATTGGGTTGCTTTCCCAGGTGGCATCTAGCATGGGCGTTACCCCCGGCATGGCGGGCTTAATGGTCACCGTGCCCGGCGTGGTCGCTGCCTTTTCAGCCCCGCTGCTGCCGGTAGCGGTGGGGCGCTTGGACAGGCGCATTATGCTCACGGCATTGATGGCCGTAATGGTGGCCGGGAGTGTGCTATCGGCATTGGCCAGCAGCTTTATCCTGTTGCTTGCCGCCCGCGTGCTTGTGGGGCTTAGTATTGGTGGCTTTTGGGCGGTGGCGGGCAGCATTGCCCCACGCCTAGTGCCAGAGGCTCAGGTGCCAAAAGCGATGACGATGATTTTTGGTGGTGTCGCGGCGGCCTCGGTGCTGGGTGTGCCACTGGGCACGCTGCTGGGGGATCTAAGCAACTGGCGGGTCGCCTTTGGGGCGCTGGGAGGGCTAAGCCTGTTAACGGCAGCTGCGCTGTGGTTTTGGCTACCGCCGCTACCACCGCGAGAACCTGTGCGTTTGCGGGTATTGGCGCAGCAGTTTAGCAATCGCGGTGTGCGAGTCGCGGTGTTAACCACCGCCTTTGTAGTGGTTGGCCACTTTGCCGCCTACACCTTTATTAGCCCCATCCTGCAAGAGATCAGCGGTATTTCCCAACGCCATGTGAGCAGCCTGCTGCTGCTTTATGGGGCGGCAGGCATTGTGGGCAATATTGCGGCAGGCATGTTTGCCGGGCGCCACCCTTACCGCGCGGTGCTGGCGATTCCCAGCCTGCTGCTCATTGTGGTGGCTGTTTTCCCTCTTCTGGGTGTTCAGCCGAGCAGCGGTGTCATGTTGCTCATGATGTGGGGCGCGGTGTTTGGCAGCGTATCAGTCAGCATTCAAACCTGGATTATACGCACTGCACCCAATACCGAAGCCGCCACGGCGTTGATGGCGTTTACCTTCAATATGTCCATTGGCCTGGGCGCCATGCTAGGCGGGCGTATCGTCGATGGCACTAGCCTGCCCATTGCCATGTGGGCCGCATCGGGGTTATTTCTGTTGGGGGCGCTGTTGGTCTGGCGAACACCGTCACGCATTGTGGGGGAGAAGCGTCGTTAAGTAAGCGATAAATAATGCGCAAGTATCTGGCTATGTTGGCTGTTCGCGCAGCCAACTACGCAAATTATCCAAACGGCGATCCTCGCGCAGTGCATCTGGGTAGACTAACCAGAAACCAACGTCTGCGTTGACTGGATGTTCGAATACCGACGTTAGCCGCCCCAATCGCACGGCGCTATCGGCCAGCTCGCAGACCACTATCGATACACCCACCCCATCGGCGGCGGCCTGCAGGGTTAATCCGCCGGAATCCACCTGCGTGACCACGGCGGGTTTGAAGGGGCCGCCGGGAAGGCTCTCCATCCAGCGTTGCCATGTCAGGCAGTGGCGGGAGACAAACAGATTGGCCTGGCTGACACGGTCAAGGCGATCGCAATGGGAGCCGGTAGCAAAGCCTGGACGGGCATAAAGGTCGATGGTTGCTTCAAAGAGGAGATCGGCCTGTAATTCCGGCCAATGCCCGTTGCCGTACCAGATGCCCACATCGGCCACCCCCGCGGCAAGGTCTACCTCATCCTGCGTAGTGGATATCTCAAGCGAGAATCCACGCCGCTCGAAGGGATACAGGCTTAACCGTGGCGACAGCCAGTTGGTTGCAAAAGTAGGCAACATGTTGAGACGTAGCGGCCCGTCACGGCGTTTTTGGCGAAGTGAGTCAACCCCCTTGGCAATCTGCGTAAAGCCTTGTTGCAGGTAAGGTGTTAGCTTGTGTCCCGCGTCGGTAAGCTCAAGACGCGTTCCTGCTCGGCGCAGAAGCACGACGCCAAACAACTCCTCCAGTATGCGCAGTTGGTGACTGACGGCCGAAGGAGTGACCGAAAGCTCCATGGCCGCTTCCTTGATTGAAAGATGCCGCGCCGTCGCCTCAAAAGCGCGTAGAGCATTTAATGGCACAGGAATCCGCATAATCGCTACCCCCACCCTCGAAGGTTGATAAACAGATCATACAAGAAGCCGCGCTGACCACGCTGTAAAAATCGCTGAGCAAAACTCAGCCCAGTTTGAGATTTACTCACTCGTTTTTAAAACATACAGAGGACAGACTGACGATATCGATAATCTGCTACTGGGTGGGGGCCATGCTAAACGCTCTTGATGACCGAGATGGGTTGATCTGGCTCGATGGTGAGCTGCTTCCTTGGCGTGAGGCGCGCCTGCACGTGCTTAGCCATGCGTTACACATGGGGGGAGCGGTATTCGAAGGCATGCGTGCCTACGGGCGGCGTGTTTTTCTGGGTGACGCGCATTTGGAGCGTTTAGAGCGTTCCGCCGCACTACTGGACTATCGGCTGCCCTGGTCGCACCGCGAGCTCAGCCAAGCGATTGACGCGGTGCTATGGGCCAATCAGCTAACCGATGCGTATATCCGCCCTATCGCCTGGCGTGGCGCGGATAGTGTGTCTATCGCGGCGCCTCAAGCACGTGTCCATGTGGCGATTGCCGCTTGGGATTGGCCTACGGCGGCGTCCCAGGGGCGGGCAGAGGTAGGTATTCGGCTGCAACTGGCCAACTGGCGACGCCCGCCCCCTGATACGGCGCCTACTGCCTCTAAGTGTTCTGGACTGTATATGATCGGCACGCTAGCCCGCCATGCGGCCATAGCAGTAGGCTGTGATGATGCGTTACTGCTCGATAGCGACGGCTTAGTCGCTGAAACGACAGCCACTAATCTGCTTTTGGTCAGTGATGGCGTACTGGTAACCCCACTGCCGACCTGTTTTCTTGATGGCATCACCAAGCGCCATGTGTTGGGTTTGGCACGTCAGAGAGGCCTGTCGGTAGAGGAGCGAGCGGTTACACTCGAGGAACTGCGTGCTGCAACCGAAGTGTTGACTGCCGGCACCTCGGTCGAGCTTCAGCCGGTTGTGGCATTGGTGGAAGATAAGGCGAAGACCGAATGGCCCGTGGGCCCTGTCACCCAGCAACTGATTGCGGACTTTCATGCTACGGTCACTGGGGCTAAGAACGGTATAGCTGCAAGGCGACAGAACATTGATGCCTGAGCCCGTCTATATCAGCGCGGCGGATAGTTATGCGCTGCGCGGGTGGGTATGGCGCCGACCTTGTGTTTCGTCGTCTCACCCTGGCCCCGTGGTGATCATTAACACCGCCACCTCGGTGCGCTGACGCTATTACATGCCCTTTGCTGATTATTTGTATCAGCAAGGGTGGGACGTAGTGACCTACGACTACCGGGGAATCGGCGATTCGCGCCACCATTCGCTGCGCAAACTCAAGGCCGACTGGATCGACTGGGGGCAGCATGATTTTGAAGGCGTTCTACGCTACGTCGCCAGACGTTTTCCTGGTCAGCCTATCGATGTGGTGGGTCACTCTGCGGGCGGTTTCGTGATTGGCTTTGCCCAGTCCGCCCATCGCGTGCGTCGCATCTTCACCATGGGCGCACAGTATGCCTATTGGCGGGACTACGCACCCGAGGCTCGGCGATCTATGTTCTTGCGTTGGCATCTAGCGATGCCACTGTTGGCACTTTTGGTCGGCTACGTACCCGCCAAGCGTCTGGGGTGGATGGAAGATACACCCAAAGGCGTAGCACTGGATTGGGCGCGAATGGGGCCGCGCTTTGAGCACAACGTGCGGCGTAAACGTGAAACACCTGAGGGCGAGCCCGAAGCTGAGATGCTGGTGCGGGGCTTCACGCGTGTGCAGGCACCGATTTTGGCGCTGGGCATCGATGATGACCCTTTCGGCACTCGTCCCGCGCTTGATCGCCTTCTAGAGTATTACAGTAGTAGCGAACGCTATCACCTGCGGCTAGCGCCAACTGCGGTGGGCCAGCCAAGCATCGGTCATTTCGCTTTTTTCCATAAGCGCTTTCGCGACGTGCTCTGGCCACTTGCCATGGAGTGGCTGCGCACCGGTAATCCGCCCACGACTTTTCCTGGCGAGCTGCGCTATCGACCGCGTAAGGAGACCTGCAATGACAACTAACAAGCCAGCGACCCTGCTGCTATTTCTGCCCGGTCTCGGCAATTCTGATGCCGACCACTGGCAGTCACTATGGGGGCTAAAGCGGCCTAATAGCCTCCGTTTTCAGCCTGGCTCCTGGGATGAGCCGAATCTCACCGATTGGCTGCAGGCATTGGATACCGCCATTGATGAAGCTGAGGCACCGGTGTTGCTCGTTGCTCACAGTCTTGCGTGCCTGCTGGTGGCGCACTGGGTACAGGAGGCCAATAGCAGCGATGAAAGAGCTCATCGATTGGCGCAGGTAAGCGGCGCGTTGCTGGTGGCAGTACCTGACCCTGGCGCAAAGGCTTTCCCACCCGAAGCGAGCGATTTCCGCAACGCTCCTGCTCGGCCTCTGCCATTTCCAGCGCTGGTTGTAGCCAGCAGTGACGACCCCTACGCGACGACGGACTATGCCCGGCAGCAGGCTGCGACATGGCAAGCCGACTTTGTTGACGTGGGCGCCTGCGGGCATATCAACGCCGCAAGTCAGTTGGGGGAGTGGCCTCAGGGGTGGGCGTTGTTGGAGGCATTAGCATGAGTTTTCATACGATGACAGCACGCGATGCACTGACTGCGCTCTGGTCACTGGGTGGTTTGCCGGCGGAGGCTTTGGACAAGATCACGTTGACCGGCCATGATCCCGTTTTCCCATCGTCGTTTGCCGTTGGCGCCGCCGCGCAAACGACGATCGCTGCCACGGCACTTGCCGCCTGCGAGTTGGGGCATTCACGCGGGGCTTCCCGCCAGCCAGTCGCGGTGGAGATGGCGCACGCTGCCGCTGAGTGCTTGGGGTGGTTCAGCCTGGATGACCAGGAACCCAGCCTCTGGGATCCGTTCTCCGGCTTATATCGCTGCGCCGACGGGCACGTTCGTGTACACACCAACTTTCGTCACCATCGCGATGGCGCGCTCCGATTACTGGGCCTGGATAAGAGATCGGCGACACGCGAAGATGCCGCGCAAGCACTGTTGCGCTGGCAGGCGCTGGCGTTCGAGCAGGCGAGCGCTGAGCGTGGCCTAGTGGCCACGGCGCTGCGTCGCTTCGATGAGTGGGATGTAACGCCCCAGGGCCAGGCCATCGCATCGCAGCCCCTGATGACGATCACCCGCATCGGCGATGCGCCGCCTCGCGCGCTGCCAACTCTGGCAAATAACGCCCGTCCGCTCACAGGAGTGCGGGTGCTCGACCTCACTCGCATCCTGGCTGGGCCGGTGGGAGGGCGGGCGTTAGCTTCATTGGGTGCGGATGTGATGCTGGTGAACTCACCTAACCTTCCCAATATCGCTGCCATCGCCGAGACCAGCCGGGGCAAACGCTCGGCGCATATCGATTTACGCACCGCTGCCGGGCGAAAGTTACTATGGCGGCTCATTGAGGATGCCCAGGTATTCTCTCAGGGCTACCGCCCTGGCGGGCTAGCCGCACTCGGTTTTTCTCCTGAGGCCCTGGCTGCTCGTAGGCCCGGCATTGTCAGCGTGTCGCTCACCGCCTACGGTACTCAGGGCCCCTGGGCCAACCGCCGCGGTTTTGACTCGCTGGTGCAGACGGCGATGGGATTCAATCATGCTGAGGGTGAAGCGGCCGATGACGGCAAGCCACGTGCGCTGCCGATGCAGATTCTCGACCAGGCCAGTGGCTTCCTGATGGCCTTCGGGGTAGCTGCCGCCCTGTGGCATCAGCAGCACGAAGGGGGGAGCTGGCATGTGCAGGTTTCGTTGGCGCAGACTGGTCACTGGCTGCGCGGGTTGGGGCGCGTCGAGGGAGGTCTTGACTCTGCTAGGCCCGACTTTGCGCCCTGGCTGACAAGTGATATTTCTGGCTTCGGCCTGTTACGCGCGGTGCGTCCCAGCGCGCAACTGCTGCGCACGCCAGCAGGCTACGCACGGCCCTCGATGCCACCTGGCACGGATGCGCCGAACTGGACGATGCAGTCATGACCCGAGTGGCACCGCAAGCGGCCTTGATCGTTCCTGTTCGCGAAGCCGAACCCGTGGTTGGCGAGCTTCGTCAGCGCTATGATGCCACAGCGGCTATAGGCGTGCCCGCGCACATAACGCTACTTTATCCCTTTGTATCACCTAACGAGATTGTCGAGAAAGATCTTCGCAAGCTTAAAGCGATTGCTAAACAAACCACGGCTTTTGAGTTTTGGCTATCGGGTGTGGGACGATTCACGGACACGGTGTATCTTCAGCCAAGCCCTAGCGCTCCTTTTATCTCGCTGATTAAAGCATTCGTCGATGCCTTCCCAGACTACCCACCCTACGGTGGTCTCCATACGGGCAGCATACCTCACCTCACCGTCGCCAGAGAGAGTGGGCCAGAGGCACTCGAACGAATAGAAGATGAGGTGCGTTTGTTGATGGCGAAACAGAGGGCGATTCAGTGTTACTGCAAAAATTTTGCGTTGATCGTGAATACTGAGGGGAGATGGGTGACTCAACAACGATTTTCTCTTGTCGCGTCAGAGGCCAATGGCGACTAGTGCCATTTAGCTCGGTAATGATGATGTTAGTAGAACAAGATAAAGAGGTTTGTGCATCCCGAACGGAAAAAGCCCTCGTCAATTGACAAGGGCTTATATTAGTTCTTAGTTAAGCGAGCGAAGGGTAGGTTTTTAAGGCCGCTCGATAGCCAAGGCTACGCCCTGACCGCCGCCGATGCACAGCGTCGCGAGGCCTTTCTTGGCGTCGCGGGCGATCATTTCGTGGAGCAGCGTGACCAGTACGCGGCAGCCGGAGGCACCGATGGGGTGGCCTAGAGCGATCGCGCCGCCGTTGACGTTCACTTTAGACGTATCCCAGCCGAGCTCTTTGTTGACAGATAGCGCCTGGGCGGCAAACGCTTCGTTGGCTTCGACCAAGTCCAGGTCGTCCAGGCTCCAGCCGGCTTTTTCCAGGCAGCGGCGAGTGGCCGGTGCGGGGCCGATACCCATAATGGCAGGGTCAACGCCTGCGTTGGAGTAAGCCGCTATGCGTGCCAGTGGCTCTAGCCCCAACTGCTTAGCTTTTTCGGCGGAGCAGAGCATAACCACCGCCGCGCCGTCGTTGAGCGCCGAGGCGTTACCGGCGGTAACGGTGCCGTCTTTCTTAAACGCAGGGCGCATGCCGCCAAGCTTCTCCGCGGTCACTTCCCGTGGATTCTCGTCGGTATCAAACACCACCGGGTCGCCTTTGCGCTGGGGAATTTCCACCGGCACGATTTGGCCTTTGAACTTACCTTCTTTGATGGCGGCAGCTGCTTTCTGCTGCGAGGCTGCGGCGAACTCATCCATTGCTTCGCGAGTGATACCGTACTTCTCGGCTAAATTCTCGGCGGTAATGCCCATATGGTAGTTGTTGAACGCATCCCACAGGCCGTCGTGCACCATGGAATCAATTGCCTTCCAATCGCCCATGCGCTGGCCGTTGCGAGAATTGGGCAGTACATGGGGCGAAGCGGACATATTCTCCTGGCCGCCGGCCAGAATCAGCTCGGCATCGCCGCAGCGAATGGCCTGCGTAGCGAGATGCAGTGCCTTAAGGCCTGAGCCACACACTTTGTTGATGGTCATGGCCGGTACCGAGTCCGGTAGGCCGCCTTTAATAGCCGCTTGGCGCGCCGGGTTTTGACCAACGCCCGCGGTGAGCACCTGGCCCAGCAGTACTTCGTCAACCTGATCGGGAGAAACGCCGGTTGAGGCAAGGATATCCTTGATCACCAAAGCGCCTAGGTCGCTCGCTGGAATACCTGCGAGGGAGCCGCCGAAAGCGCCCACAGCGGTGCGGCGTGCCGCAACAATGACTACTTCTTGCATAAGATGACTCCTGGAGTAATTAACAGACAGTCTGATACCAGATGCCCGATAGGCGTGCTCTGTCAGCCGTACTCTTTTATTCGTACTCTGTCAGCCGTCTCTTCAGCATAGGGGAAGGTGGTGCGTTGCGGCAATAAACCTTTATGGGCAAATAAAAACGGGCCAACATGTGGCCCGTCAGAAGAAAGCATTAGAGGCGCTAAGATTAGGCCAGTTGTGATCAGGCCAACTGTACCGGGATAATATTGCTGGTGTGGCTGACGTGGTTGCCTTCCTGGAGATACACCAAAGCAGGCTGGTGGTTTTCCAGTTCGGCTTCGGAGTAGTGGGCATAGCTGCAGATAATGATCCGGTGGCCAGGGGCAGCGAGGTGGGCCGCAGCGCCGTTGATCGAAATGAGCTTGGAGCCTTCCTCACCGCGAATAGCGTAAGTGGTGAAGCGTTCGCCATTCTCGACGTTGTAAATCTGGATCTGCTCATTTTCACGAATACCCGCCATATCCAGCAGGTCGCCATCGATGGCGCAAGAGCCTTCGTAGTTGAGTACCGCGTGAGTGACGCGTGCCATGTGCAGCTTGGCTTTGAGCATGATGGTATGCATGTGAGTTCCTATTTTTACCCGTTGTTTGTTTATTCTCTGCCAGTAGTGGCAGCGCTGGCCGGGAGTTGAACAGTGAGGTTATCGATTAATCGCGCCGGGCCCAGCTTGGCGGCGGCCAGCAGTACCGCATGGCGGGTCGCTAGGTTAATGGGGCCTAGCGTGACATCGCGCAGTTCCAAATAGTCTAGCGTAAAGCCCGCATCATACAGCGCGGTGTTGCCCTGGTGTAGTACCTTTTCGATAGGTTCTCCGCGCTCTAGCGCATCGCGAAGCGTACACAGCGTGCGGTAAAGCGCAGGGGCGATTGCACGCTCCTCGCTACTTAAATAGCCATTGCGTGATGACAGTGCCAGGCCATCTTCTGCGCGCACGATGGGCACGCCGATAATCTCGATCGGCATGTGCAGGTCGTACACCAGCTTACGAATCACCGCCAGCTGTTGGTAATCCTTCTCCCCAAAGCAGGCGACGTCGGGCTGCACCAAATTAAACAGCATGCTAACCACGGTGGAGACACCGTCAAAATGGCCGGGTCGTGAGCCGCCACACAGACCCTCACCCACCACGGGCACATGCACGCGGGTCTGGGCGTCCAAGCCGTTGGGGTAGAGCGAGCTCACCGTCGGGGCGAACAGCACGTTGCAGCCGGCCTCGATAAGCTGTGCTTGGTCGGCATCAAAGGTACGCGGGTAGCCGTCTAAATCTTCGCCTGGGCCAAACTGCATCGGATTGACAAACAGGCTTGCGACCACGATATCGGCGTGCTGGCGCGCGCAGTCGACCAGCGCTAGGTGCCCGGCATGTAGGTTGCCCATGGTGGGTACCAGGGCAATACGCTGGCCGCGTTGGCGGTAATCTCGCAGCGTGCTGCGTAGCTGATCAATGTCTCGCAAAGTGCGCATAGTCGTTTCGCGTCAATAACAAAAAATGGTCGATAGTCGAGCTGTTTTAAAAACAGTTGTTAAAAACGGTTCTTAAAAACAATGCTCTTGAGCCGGGAAGGCGCGGGTTTTGACGGCTTCGTGGTAGTCCTGGAAAGCTGCTTGAATGCTATCAGCCTCAGCCATGAAGTTTTTTACAAAGCGCGGTGTGCGGCCATGGGTGATGCCGAGCACATCGTGCATTACCAGAATCTGACCATCGGTATCCGGCCCTGCGCCAATGCCAATCACCGGTACATCCAGCGCTTCGGTGACCGCTTTGCCCAGGCTGGCAGGGACGCACTCAAGCAGAATCACCGAGGCGCCCGCCTCGACAAGCACTTTTGCGTCATTAATGATGCGCTCAGCGTGAGCAGCGTCGCGCCCCTGCACTTTATAGCCACCTAGCTGATGCACGGTTTGTGGGGTTAAGCCCAGGTGGGCACATACCGGTACGCCGCGGCGGGTAAGTTCACGAATGCCATCGGCCATCCACGCTTCGCCTTCCAGTTTGACCAGCTCCGCGCCCGCGCGCATCACGGCACCGGCATCTTCCAACAGGCGCTCGGTGGTGGCGTTGCTCATAAAGGGAAGGTCTACCATCAGCAGGCTATGGCCTTTACCACGCGCAGCGCAGCGGGTGTGGTAAACGATGTCTTCAATAGTGACGGGCAGAGTGCTGTTATGGCCCTGTAGCACCATGCCCAGCGAATCACCGACGAGCAGGACATCAATGCCTGCTTGGCTTGCCGCATGGGCAAAGGAGGCGTCGTAAGCGGTTAGGCAACTGAATGTCTCGCCAGCCTGCTTATAGGCCTGCAGCGTGCTTAGGGTGACGGTTTTCATGGCGTGCTCTCATGTTTTACGTGAGGCCGCTGCGACATAGGCAGCCGACCATTATTGATGCTGCATCCCTGCATGCGCGAAGTGGCGTAACCGGCAATTGTTACCTGAATGGGGTGTCGGTGTCGAGATTTGTGTCAAATGGTAGCGTTAGCCGCAACTAGGCGCAGGGTAAGCGTTCCAAACCTTGGTTCTCAACTTGCTCAAGCCACGTGGATAGCGGCTGTTGGGGGAGGTCTAGAGAGGGGGCGATCTCTGCGAGGGGGAGCAGTACAAAGGCCCGGGCAGTTATTTGCGGGTGCGGCACGCGTAGGCGTGGCGTATCGATAGTGTCATTAGCGTAGAGCAGCAGGTCAAGATCGAGCGTTCGGGGCCCCCAGCGGCGCTGGCGGCGGCGGCGATGCTGCTGCTCTAACGCCTGAAGCTGGTCGAGTACCGCCAGCGGCGAGAGCCGTGTCTCCAGCGCGGCCACCGCGTTGATAAAGTCCGGCTGATCTTGCGGCCCCACCGGGCGGCTGGCGTAAAGCGATGATGCTGCCACCAATCGGCTTAGCGGTAGCATTGCCAGCTCGTTGAGGGCCTCGCGAACCTGCACGATAGGCGACTCTAGATTGCTACCCAAGCCAATATAGGCGAGCTGGGGAGGAGCACCCACTACTCTGGCGCGCTCGGCTTACGGCGCCGTTTGCGACGACGATCGCCCTGGCTGGCGGGGTCGCCGCCAACTTTTTGCAGTAAGCGGCGCTGTTCGTGCTCATCGCCGCGCTGAAACGCCGTCCACCATTCGCCTAAACCACTCGGTATCTCGCCCGCCTGTTCGCGCAGCAGCAGCAGGTCATAGCCCGCTCTGAAACGCGAATGTTCGCGGGTTTGAAAGGCTTTTTTACCGCGCCGCTGGGGTAGGCGCTGCTGTAATTCCCAAATTTCCCGCATCGGGATGCCAAAGCGCTTGGGAATCGATGTGAACTCTAACTGACGAGATACCACCTGCTGAGCCGCCGCTTGAAGCGCAGGAATGGGCGGCATGCCCTCCTGCTCCAGTGCTTCCTGGTGATGTTTGACCGGTGCCCATAAAAACGCAGCCAGCAGAAACGCTGGGGTGACGGGGCGCTCTTCGGCGATACGTTTATCGGTATTGGTCAGCGCCTGCTCAATCAGCTCTTCGGCCCAGGCGGCATCGGCCATGGCTTCTTCGGCCTCGGGGAACAGCATACCGAACAGGCCGTAGTGGCTGAGCAGCCGGAAGGTAACCAAGCCGTGGCCCGACATAAACAGCTTGAGCACTTCATCGAATAGCCGCGCTGGGGGAATCTGCAGCAGCAGCGGCGCCTGATCGTACATCGGCGCTTCAGTGGCGGGGTCTAGCGTGAAATCCAGCTTAGCCGCAAAACGCACCGCCCGCAGCATACGTACCGGGTCTTCGCGGTAGCGTGTCGCCGGGTCGCCAATCAGGCGCAGGGTGCGGGTCTTAATGTCCTCGGCACCATTGGCAAAATCGGTGATGCTGAAGTCGGCGATATTGTAGTAGAGCGCATTAACGGTAAAATCGCGGCGCAGCGCGTCTTCTTCGATATTGCCCCATACATTGTCGCGCAGCAGTAACCCTTCATCGGACTGGTGGGCAATGTGGTCGCCATGCTCGTCTTGGGGTTTGCCACGGAAGGTGGTGACCTCAATGACCTCGCGGCCAAAGCGCACATGGACAATCCGAAAACGGCGGCCGATCAGGCGCGAGTTACGAAATAGATCGCGAACCTGCTCTGGCGTGGCGTTGGTGGCGACATCAAAATCTTTGGGCATCTTGCCCAGCAGCGCATCACGAATGCAACCGCCCACCAAATAGGCGTCGAAACCCGCGCCGCTAAGGCGATAAAGCACTTTTAACGCGGCATCGCTAATATGCTGGCGAGAAACAGGGTGCTCGGACCGAGGGATGTTGCGCGGAGTGAGGGCGCTGGTGGTGCTCTCTTGGGGATCAAGCAAGGTTTTCAATTGCTCCCCCGGGCTGTGTAGGAAACGGGTAAATCCTTTAAACATGCGACGATTTCAACTCGCAGGTACGAAAAAATGGTCGTAAAAATAGTCGTTAGAAAACACTTCAAACGAGTACTGAACATAAACCACGAGTGGCTGAGTGTAGCCGACCCTTCATGGCTTGCAAAGAGCGGCTTGCAAAGTAGCGGCTTGCAAAGCACTTGACGCTGGCGGGGGCTAACCCAGGTTTTAAACCCAGGTTTCAAACACGGAAAGGGGAGGCTAAAAGAGCCTCCCCTATCAAGCAATTAATCAGCGTCCGTGCTGCTATTTTTCTTCATGATGGCACATCGCCCTGAATACGCACCGCAGTCGGTAGGCGTAAGGATCACGATGGTTCCGACCGCCTCGTATTCAAAACAATAATCCAACCGCGAACTTTTCTCCCCCCGGGGTATTATTATTGGCGCCGGGGTGTACACACTGACAGCTATTGTTGTTGTTAGGATGCCAAGTCACATTGTACGTCGCGTCCTTTCGGGCCACTTGCTAACTTTTGTTGTTGTTCGCTGCGCCTGTGTTGCCTGCGCAAGCAAGTAATGAGATTCAAGCCTGTTGTTCTTGTTAGTACCGTTATCTCTACCTGGCCCTGTTGTTTTTGTTGTGGCTCAGGTTGTGGCGAGGTCATGTTGTTTTTGTTGGTGACCTGGCGCTATGCCCAGTTTGTTTTTCTTACCCAGTAATACTGCAGACCCTGTGCCACCTATTTAATAAATTATAAATTTCAGAAGGTTGGAGTTTTTTAAGTCGCTGCGGAACTTTACGGCGCGAGAAGTGTTACCCCTTTCGCGCCCGTTTGTGCGCGGCATTGTGTGGGAAGGTAACAGTGCCAGGGTAGCGAAAGGCAGAATATTTCTTATTTAAATCAGCATATTAGACGATGGTCGTAGGGGTAGTGTGGAGACAGGAGGGAATGGGAATGCCCAGGTGCTTAACCTGGGCGCCGGGCGGTTTTTTTGCGCGGTATGCCAAGCCGCTGGCGTCGTTCCCAAAGGTTTTTACGGCTAATGCCCAGTTTTTGTGCCAATTCGGTTTCACTCATTTGGTCTTGGTGTTCTAGGACAAAGTGCTGAAAATAATCTTCTAAAGAGAGATCATCTTCATTCTCTTCAGCACTTTTATCACCGCCACCACTGGCAGCAGGTGTGCTGGACGCGCCAGAGGACGGATGGGGGCGTGGGGTGGTCGGCGCTAGACCCAGGTCATCCGGATGGATCAGATGCCCCTCGGCAAGAATCACTCCGCGCTCAAGGGCATTCTCCAGCTCGCGAACGTTACCCGGCCAAGGGTAGTCGCGCAGATCCTGGCGGGCTGCGCGGGACAAACGCAGGCCCGTGCGTTCGTGGCGTTTACACGCCTTGTCGAGCAGAATGTCGGCGATCTCAAGCACGTCATCCTCGCGCTCGCGCAGCGGCGGCAGCTCGATCTGCATTACGTTCAGCCGGTAGTAAAGGTCAAGGCGGAACTCACCGGTTTTTGACAGTGCTCGCAGGTCACGATGGGTGGCCGCAATCAGGCGGACATTGACGTGGCGGGTTTCCACCGAGCCAATTTTACGGATTTCACCCTCTTGAAGAACGCGCAGCAGACGCGCCTGGGCATCCAGCGGTAGTTCACCAATCTCATCCAAAAATAGCGTACCGCCATCAGCGGCTTCGACTAACCCGGTGCGCGCAGCGCTGGCGCCGGTAAAAGCGCCTTTCTCATGGCCAAACAGCTCTGATTCGATCAGCGTTTCAGGAATCGCCGCGCAGTTGACGCAGATCAATGGTGCCTTGGCGCGCTTGCTCTGCTGGTGAATGGCGCGTGCCACCAGCTCCTTGCCGGTACCTGACTCGCCAAGAATCAATACGGTGACATCGGCCGGGGCGGTTTTACTAATGCGGGTGTAGACCTGCTGCATGGCAACGCAGTTGCCGATCATGGTTTGCCGGCTGCCGCCTGCATCGGTGATATCCGGGGGCGGACTCTGCTGCATCGACTGCTTGTGCAGGATCCGCTCAACGGTCTCCAATAGCTCCGCGTGGTCAAAGGGCTTGGCAACGTAGTCCACGGCCCCCTGTTTGAGCGCTTCCACCGCAGAGCGCATGCTGGCGTAGCTGGTCATGATCAATACCGGCACGGGGGCTGCGGCGGTGATCAGCGAGGTGCCCGGTTCGCCCGGCAGACGCAGGTCGCTGATGATGAGGTCGAACCCTGCGAGCTCAAGCTGGCTGGCCTCCTCAGCGCTGCCTGCTTCGCTGACCGTATAGTCGTGGCGTTCCAGAAGGCGCTTTAGCGCGCTGCGAATAATCGCTTCATCTTCAACAATCAGAATCCTGGGCATGGGTTGGCTGATCATCCTGTTGGTAAAGCGGCAGCCATAACGTAATGGCCGTGCCGCGAGGCTGTCCGGGGGGTGGCGAAGCCACGTCTATTTTACCCTGGTGCTCATTGATAATCTGGTAGGCCAATGAAAGGCCCAGACCGGTGCCCTCGCCGGCGGGTTTGGTGGTGGTAAAGGGCTCGAATAGGTGCTCGCGCACTCGTGGGTCGATGCCCTGACCGTTATCGGTTATCCGCCACCATGCAAGCTGCTCGTGGCGCCCTGCGGTCATGTGAACTTCTCCCCCTTGGCCGCAGGCATCCCGGGCATTGCTCAGCAGGTTGACCATCACTTGCGTTAATCGCTGGGCATCGCCGCGCACCACCACGTCGTCAGGCGTTTCATTGGTTAAGGTAACATCCTCTCCCGAGCGGGCGAGGTGGATCAAGTGCAGTGCATCTTCGCTAATGGATGCAAGTGCCACAGGTGAGGCAGGGAGCGGTACCGATTGGCGTCCCCCATGGGCAAAACCAACCAGTGAGTTAACGATTTTGGTGACCCGCTGGGTTAGCTGCTGGATTTGGTCGGCGGTCTCCAGCAGGGCGGGGTCGTTGGTGTCGTAGCGTAGATTTTGCGCCAGCGACGAGATGCCGGTAATCGGGTTGCCAATTTCGTGGGCGACCCCAGCGGCTAACTGGCCGATGGAGGCAAGGCGTGCTGCATGCACCAACTCATCTTCTAACCACTTCATTTCGGTATGGTCTTCAATCAGAATAACGCTGCCGCCACGGCTGTCACTACCGCTGAGAATCGCTTTGTGCAGGGTCAAAAAATAGTCTTTACCGTGCAGCGTGACCGCCTGTTTGTAGAGCGGTGTTGACGTGGTTTCCAGCACGCCACCGAGTAGGCTGGGCCAGGGGGCAGGTAGGCTGTCGCGGCGTGAACCGATCACGCTTTCACCGCTAATACCCGAGAGTTGAGAGAGCGCCTGATTCCACATTAGTAGTTCATCGTCATCGCCTAGCACGCACAGCCCCACAGGCAGATAGGCCAGGGTTTGGCGGTGGTGGCGGCGCAAGCCGTCGAGTTCCCGGGCTAGCCCCGTTAACCGCGAACGGTAGGCTTCCAGGCGACTTTCAACAAAGTGAATATCGTCGGTTTCAGGGGTGTCGTCGTGGCGGTAGGGTAGATAGCGATCAACAATATCCCGTGCCACCGATGGGCCCATTAGGCCCGAGAGATTGGCCTGAATACGGTCACGCAAGCGACGCAGCGCGTAGGGACGGCGCTCCTGGGGCGTTAAGTTGAGTGCTTGCAATGCCCGATTCACTTCACGGCTAGCCGCCTCATCGCCGAGGGCGTGGGCTAAGTGAGTCGAAAAATCGCTCGCCGTGGCGGCTTCCAGTGGAAAGCGCTTGGAGCGGATAACGGCATCGACGGAGCACGCTTCCGCGGCGGACTGCTCACCTTCAGAAATACGCGTAAACAGCGATATCACAATCAACAGCAGGATATTGACCGCTAACGAGAGCAGCGTGACGTTGTACCAAACCGGCGCACCAGTGTCGGTAAGCGGGGTAAAGGGCAGCGTCGGTACGGGTAGCGAGAACATGAGCGGCAGCCATAGCCCCCATAGCCATACGCCGACGCCTGCGATGAGGCCAATAATCATGCCTTTACGGTTAGCGCCCGGCCAGTAGAGCAGCGCCAGCATGCCAGGCAGGCACTGGGCCATGCCGACAAACGCGGCTAATCCCAAACCGATAAGCCCATGATGGCGACCTACCCACTGGTAAAACACCCAGCCGCTGATAATCACAGCGACCACTAGCCCACGGCGCAGCCACAGCAGCCAGCCGTAGAGATCACTGCGCGCTTCCGGGGGCCTCGCTACCAGTACAATATGATTAAGCACCATGCCGGAAAGCGCCAGCGCAATCATAATCATGGTGCCGCTGGCGGCGGCTAGCCCGCCGATAAACGCCAGCGCCCCTACCCACCAGTGTTCGGTCATTAGGTAGGCGGCATAGGCGGCGATGGGTATGTCGGGATTGACCGATTGCACGGCCCACCAAATCAACGGTACGGGTAGCGCCATTAATAGCAGGAAAAGCGGCAGCGCCCAGCTAGCTTGTAGCAGGGTATGCCGGGATAGACTTTCTGAAAAACTGATATGAAACAGATGCGGCATCATAAACGCCGCCGCAAAAAACAGCAGCAGGAGAGTTCGCCACTGGGCCGGGTCAAGTTTGGGTGTCTGTTGTTGGAGGAGAGCGCCAGGGCCCTCCAGCCACAGCTGCAGGTCGCCTGGGCCGTCAAACACCATCCATAGCGCCACCACGCCGAGCCCCAGCATGGCCAGCAGTTTAACAATGGATTCAAACGCAATGGCGCTAAGCAGAGTGTCGTGGCGGCCGTGAGACTGGCTGTGGCGGGCACCGAAAATAACCGCAAAGGCGGCAATTACGGCGCAAAAAAGTAGCGCAACGCTACCTCCCGCTTGGCTGGCGGTGATGATATTGATGGCTTCGCCCAGGGTTTGGACTTGAATGCCGAGCAGTGGCAGCACCGCCAGTAGACTGACGATGGTGACCAGCGTACCCGCCCAACGAGAGCGAAAGCGAAAGGCAAACAGATCCGCCAATGACGTTAGTTGATAGGTGCGGGTGATGCGCTGGATGGGCACCAGTAGCACAGGGGCAAGCAAGAAGGCGCCCGCTGCGCCCAGGTAGTAGGCGAGGAAGCCAAAACCCGCGTGGGCAGCCATTTCCACGCTGCCGTAAATCGCCCAGGCGCTGGCATAAACACCCAGGGCAAGGGTGTAAACAATCGGGTGGCGGGTAATACGCACCGGCACCCAGCCGCGCTCTACCGCAAAACCGCAGCCAAACAGCAGTGCCAGGTAGCCTAGCCCAAGCAGTAGGACGCCGACTATCTCAACGTGCATCTCAACGTTCATCAAGCTTTCTCTTCTGCTCCAGCCAGAGGGTTAACGCAATCAACCCACCCCAAATCGCAAACGGCCGGTACCAGGCGGCCTCAGGGTCGCTCCAGCCATTCATCAGCAGCGGAGAGAGCAGGTAGCCGCCAAACACCAAAAACAGCATGATGCGATAGACATACATATCAATCTCCTACTGGAGGTGAAGAGGGATTTAAACGGTGTGCCGTTGGGTTTAAACGTGCCAACGACCAGTTCGCTACCGCCCAGTGTAGCTGAGTCGCGGGGGGCTCTGAGGCCAGTTCTTGTGGCGGCGCTTGATCAAGCGCTTCCAGCGCCTGAAAGAGCTGCTGGCGCACTTTCTGCTCGTCTTCTGCCAGGGCCGGGGCCAGGTTTTGCTTGGAGAGCTTTTGCCCTTCAGCGGTCACAATGAGTGGCAGATGCAGGTAACGCGGCTGCGGTAGCTGAAGTGCGCTCTGCAATTGGCGCTGCCAAGGGGTGTTATCGAGCAAATCGAGCCCGCGTACCACATCGGTAATCTGCTGCTCGGCGTCATCCACTACCACGGCGAGCTGATACGCCCATAGGTCATCTTTGCGCTTTAATACCACATCGCCTAGTTCAGCCGGGTCAAACTGCTGCTCGCCGAACAGCCGGTCTTGCCAGCGGATAGGGCGTTCGCCACGGTCGCTGCGCAGCCGCCAGGCCACCGGTTTATTCGCATCGCAAACGCCATCGCGGCACCAGCCGGGGTAGATAACAAACGCCTGCCACTGCTTGCGCGAACAGCTGCAGGGATAGGCCAGGCCGAGTTGGACAAGCTGGTCAAGCGCCTGTTGGTAAGCATCGCCGCGAGTGTGCTGCCACATTACCGCTTCGTCCCACTCCAGCCCGAAGGTTTCCAGCTGGCGAAGGATAGTGCTCGCCGCACCTTCAGGGCAGCGCGGTGGGTCGATATCTTCAATGCGCACCAGCCACTGCCCATCGGCCGCGCGGGCATCTAAATAGCTGCCTAAGGCGGCGACCAAAGAGCCAAAGTGCAGCGGGCCAGAGGGCGTAGGGGCAAAGCGACCACGGTAGCGAGCAAAGTCATTCATATTAGCGTCGTTGTTGAAAGGGGCTGATTGTTCACAAAAAGCCATTCACAAAAACGGGCACCCTAAGGTGCCCGCGTTCGAGTAGCACGGTCTTTTAGTGCTCAGCCGCCTAGCTGTTTCTCTTTGAGTTCCGCCAGGGTTTTGCAATCCACACAAAGGGTGGCGGTGGGGCGAGCTTCTAAACGACGAATGCCGATTTCAACGCCGCAGGCTTCGCAGAAGCCATAATCATCATCATCGATGTTATCTAGCGTCTCGTTAATTTTCTTGAGCAGCTTACGCTCGCGATCCCGGGTACGCAGTTCCAGGCTAAAGCCCTCTTCCTGGGTAGCACGGTCGGCGGGGTCGGCGTAGTTGTTCGCATCTTCCTGCAGGTGGCGTACGGTACGATCCACCTCTTCCATGAGATCCTGTTTCCAATCCAGCAGCAGCTGACGGAAGTGCGCTAGCTGCTGCTCGTTCATATACTCTTCACCCGGCGCTGGCTCATACGGTGTGAAGGACTTGGACGCTTCCGGTTTCTTTTCTGCTACTGGCATGGGACTGCCCCTTACATATGTGACTACTGATCGACCATGAGCGATTGTCACGATCTCACGCCAAAGGGATGCTTGTTTAGCTGAAAAATGACTGGGTTGCAAGCATAATGGTGAGCTTTCGATGAATGTTTGGCCTTGAATATGACTAGCGCCATGTTTTAGTTAGTTTTTCAATATTTGTCCAGTTTCAAAAATGATTAGATGAAGGAGCCGTTATGGCCTGGAATTCGCGTGTCGATCACGTTGCCCCTTTTCGGGTCATGCATTTGCTGGAAATGGCCCAGGCGCGGGAAGCCGCCGGCTTTGATGTCATTCACCTGGAAGTAGGCGAGCCGGATTTTGCTACCCCCGAGCCAATTATCGCTGCCGGGCAGCAGGCGTTGGCCAGTGGCCATACCCGCTACACCCCAGCAGCTGGGCTGCCCGCGCTGCGTGAGGCGATCGCCGGGCACTATGCAGAGCACTTTAACGCTACGGTTGATCCAGCGCGCATTTTGGTAACGCCGGGTGCGTCCGGGGCGCTGCTGCTAGCCAGCCAGCTATTAGTCGAAAGCGGCTCGCGGGTGCTGATGGCTGACCCTAACTACCCCTGCAACCGCCACTTTATGGCCTTAGCGGGCGCTGAGATTGATGCGATCTCCGTGGGGCGTGATAGCGGTTGGCAGTTGGACGCTACCCTGGTCGCCCAGCACTGGCGTGAGGACACCAGCCTGGCGATGTTGGCGTCGCCCTCTAACCCTACCGGCCACACGTTGAGCGAGCAACAGCTCTCAGCAGTGCTGGCAGCGGTCGCTGAGCGCGAAGGCGAGGTCATCGTCGATGAGATTTATCAGGGCCTCAACTACGACGATGCGCCGCTCTCAGCGACTTCGCTCTCCGCCAACGCCTTTGTGGTCAACAGCTTCTCAAAATATTTTGGTATGACCGGCTGGCGCTTGGGCTGGCTGGTGGCGCCAGAGCATGCAGTGGAGCCATTAACGCGGCTGGCGCAGAATATGTTTCTGGCCGCGGCGACGCCGTCACAGCATGCCGCCCTGGCGGCGTTTACGCCCAAGTGCCGGGGTATTCTTGAACAGCGCCGTGAAACCCTGAAAGAGCGCCGCCAGGTGCTGCTGGAGGGCCTTGCAGGCTTGGGGCTGGCACCGGATCTCCCGCCCCAGGGGGCGTTTTATTTGTGGCTGGATATCTCCCGCTACAGCCGGGATAGCCAGGCCTTCTGTGAGCGCCTGCTGCAGGAAGAAAACGTGGCGATTACCCCGGGTATTGATTTTGCTGTACGTGGCGGCGAACACCATGTGCGCATTGCGTTCACCAATGATGTGGCCCGGCTGGAAGAGGCGGTGGCGCGGATTACACGCTTTGTGGGCAGGCTGTGATGCTGGCCTATCCGGCGCTGGTGCCGGGCACTCTGATCAAGCGTTATAAGCGCTTTCTCGCCGATGTGCGTTTGGATGATGGTCGCGAAGTCGTCGCCCACTGCCCCAATACCGGCTCAATGAAGGCGGTGAACGTGCCAGGGTGCCGAGTGTGGCTGTCACCCAGCGATAACCCCAAGCGCAAGCTTGCCTGGACGTGGGAGTTTATCGAGCTGCCCCAAGCGGACGGACAGGTGGCGCTCGCCTCGGTGCATACCGGCCGCGCTAACCGCATCGTGGAAGCGGCGCTGGAGGCGGGGGCTTTGGAACCGTTGGCAGGCTACGCCACTCTGCGCCGGGAGGTGAAAGTGGCCGACGCCCGCCTCGATTTTAGGCTGGATGACCCAGAGCGGGGGCGGGCGTATATCGAGGTGAAGCAGGTCACCCTCAAAGAGCAGGACGGCCACGGCTACTTTCCGGACTCGGTGAGCGTGCGTGGTACCAAGCATCTGCATTCGCTGCGAGTGCTGGCAGAGCAGGGTGAACGGGCGGTGCTGCTGTTTTGTGTCGCCCATGAAGGTATTGCCGATGTGGCCGCCGCAGCCCATATCGACGCGACTTACGCGGCAGCCCTAGCGGAGGCCTCGGCCAGCGGGGTGGAAGTGCTGGCCTATAGTATTGAGGTGGTGCGGGAGCAACAGCGTCCCATTGGAGTGCGGTTAACCCGTAGCCTGCCTGTACGGCTGTAGATAGAGCAAGCTTTGCATACGTTGGCCTATGACCAGCGGCCGTGGGTAGTTGTAAGCAAGGGTCTTTCGCCATGGATGGCGAAAGTAGCGCCCAAGGATGGGTTTACAGCGCCCTTGCGTCAATCTACCTACGGCATGTCGAGAGCTATACAGGATTGACTTAGCGATCAATATAAAAACGCTGAATAAAGTTCACCGGTTCGGGGGCGGCGTTGCGGTCGTAGCGCACGCTTAGCTCAAAGCGCATGTTCTCATCGTCGAGTAGGGTAAAAGGCGCCAGGTGGTAGGTGGCATCGCCGTCGTGCACGGTGCGAAAGCTGAGCGACTCCTGGGCGCCTGTCAAGCCGCTTACGTGGCCCTGTACGCTGGCGTTAACGGGGCGGGTACTGCCATCCTCCTGGCGCTCGCGAACGCTTACATTAACCAGGCCGCGGTTGGCGCTGCGCTGGAGGTTGTTCGCTTGGGCCACTTCCGGGGTCAAAAAGCTGCTGTTCACCGCGCTGTAGTGAATCTCGTAATCGCCCACGCTGACGAACTGCTCAGCGTGGGCCCCAGCGGCGGCGAAGAGCATGCCGACAAGGGCGGCACTCATCATTAATCTGCGTAACATGGCGTGGCTCCTTGGGTTGCGTTTAAGCGCGATGAATATCTAGCGGCGACGAACGCGGAAAATGGCAATTTCACCAAATAGATTGGGCCATAGCCGCGATTTCCAGTGACCTTGATGATCCCCCACGCCCACCGCGCGATCAACAATCATCAAGCCCTTCTCGCGGCACAGGTGCTCAAAGTCGTTGAACGTTGAGAGATGGATGTTGGGCGTGTCGTACCAGGCGTGGGGCAGCGATTTGGATACCGGCATATAGCCGCGCAGACCCAAATGAACACGGTGACGCCAGTAGGCGAAGTTGGGGAAAGTGATGATGCCCTCTTCGGCGACACGCAGCATTTCATCGAGCATCTTGTCCGGACGGCGCAGCGCCTGCAGCGCCTGGGTCATGATTACCTGATCATAACTGTTATCGCAGAAGCTGCTTAAACCGTCATCCAGGTTGTGCTCAATCACGCTGACGCCCCGGGCGACGCAAGCATTAATGCCGTCATGGTCGATCTCTAAGCCATAGCCGGTCACGCCCTTATTGTTAGCCAGGGTCTCAAGCAGTTCGCCGTCGCCGCAGGCGAGGTCGAGCACGTGGGCTCCTTCGGGCACCCAGTCATAAATCAGTTCAAGATCGGCGCGCATCATGGCGTTTCCTCTGAGCTCTTTGCATCTTCGCTTGCTTCATCTGTACCCGCTTCGGCGAGGCTAAGTTCGCCGGCAGCGCGGTTCATAAAAGCGCTGAAGATGGCGTCGTAGCGCGGCTCTGAGAGTAAGAAGGCATCGTGCCCATGGGGCGAGTCGATGTTGGCGTAGCTAACCGCTTTGCCCGCACGAATGAGCGCATCGACCAGCTCGCGGGAGCGCGAGGGCGGAAAGCGCCAGTCGGTGGTAAAGCTAACAATCAAAAACGGGCACTGCGCTGGGGCCAGGGCTTTGGCTAAGTCGCCCCCTTGGGTCGCGGATGGGTCAAAGTAGTCCAGCGCTTTGGTCATCAGCAGGTAAGTATTGGCATCAAAGGCGGTGGAGAAAGTGTCGCCCTGATAGCGCAAGTAGGACTCCACCTGAAACTCAACGTCAAAGCCGAAGTTAAGGTCGTCGCTACGCAAATCGCGGCCAAACTTGCTGCCCATGGCGTCTTCGGACAGATAGGTGATATGGCCCACCATGCGCGCGAGCTTAAGCCCGCGTTTGGGTACGGTGTCGTGCTCGGCATACCAGCCGTCAAAAAACTCCGGATCAGAGCGAATCGCCTGACGGGCTACTTCGTTGAAAGCGATATTTTGCGCCGAGAGCCGTGGCGTGGCGGCAATCACCACCGCATTAGCCACCCGCTCTGGGTAGGTCATTGTCCATTGCATCACCTGCATGCCCCCCAGGCTGCCGCCCACCGCGGCGGCCCAGCGCTCAATCCCCAGGTGGTCGGCAAGCCGCGCTTGGCTGGCCACCCAATCGCTCACCGTGACCATGGGGAACTCAGGCCCCCACTGGCGGCCGGTGTCGGGGTTATGACTGACCGGCCCGGTGCTACCATGGCAGCCCCCCAGGTTATTAAGCGACACAACAAAAAAGCGGTTGGTGTCGATCGCTTTGCCGGGGCCAATATGGGCATCCCACCAGCCGGGCTTGCGGTCTTCTTCGCTGTGGTAGCCCGCGGCGTGGTGGTGACCCGAGAGCGCGTGGCAAATCAGTACCGCGTTACTGCGATCGGCATTCAATGTGCCGTAGGTTTCGTAAATCAGCTCGTAGGCAGGCAGCACTTTGCCGCAGGCGAGAGCTAGCGGCGTGTCGAAGCGTGCCACGTGCGGGGTGACCACTCCGACGGAGCCCGCCGGTCGGTCTGCAAATGCAAGCGTATCTGAGTCAGGCATTGAAGGCGCTAGTCCTGCTGAAAGAGGGCGACTGAAGTAGATCCTGTAAACCTCTGATTAACTATTGCGCTTGCCCATACGGCGTTAAAAATCGCCTCAAAATGCTCATTTACAACCTGTAAATTCCGCTTTTTCGTTGATTTTTGCCTTGTCTGGCCTGCACTCATTACGTTAATCAGAGGCTTCCTTGCTAAGAATACGAAGATGGCAGTTGCCATCACAGCCCGACCAGCGCGCCGGAAATGCCCGCCGCACGAATCAGGGCGCCGACCACCAAACCATCGATCAGGTTAATGGCGATAAACACCACGATAGGCGATAGGTCAATCATGCCCAGCGGAGGAATCACTTTGCGTACCGGGGCCATAATCGGCTCTACCAACTGCATAACCAGCAGCGCACCTGGATGGCTGGCGTTGGGCGCTACCCAGCTCAAAATAATCATCACAATCAGGGCGAAGAAGTAGATTTTTAAAATTGCATTCGCCAAGGCGGCCGCACCGGCAATCAGCAGTCCAGCAATGGGCGGCATGCCAACGCCAATCACCATAAAAATGGCGATGATGCTAGCCACTTTCAATACAAAGCCTGCTGCTAAGGTGGCGAGGTCGAAGCGGCCAGCCACAGGGCCTAAAAAGCCTTGAAATAGCCCCACTACCGGCTGGGTGATTTTGACCACCGATTGGCTTAACGGGTTGTAGTAATCCGCCCGCGACGCCTGCAGCAGGAAGCGCAGCATGAGTAAAAAGAGGTAAATATTGATGAGGGTATTTACCAGCATTAACCCTGCACTGCCCAATTCATTGCCCATTATTATGTCTCCTTGATGATCCGGTAGCTTAGGCTGTGTTAGCCGAATGGCTGCATTAGCTGCCGCTTAGTTCCTTGGCCATTGCCTGGGCGCGGTCGGCGCAGGCCTGCATGGCGTCGGCAATCGTGGTGCGCAATTGTGCCTCTTCCATATGTTGAATGGCACGTTCGGTGGTGCCGCCCGGCGACATAACGTTCTGTTTCAGCGTGGCCGGGTCTTTATCACTCTGCTGCGCCATGGTGGCCGCACCCAGCGCGGTTTGAATAGCCAGGCGGCGCGCGGTGGCGGCAGGTAGGCCGAGTTTAACCGCGGCTTCTTCCATGGCTTCGAACATCAGAAAGAAGTAGGCCGGGGCGCTACCAGAAACAGCGGTGACTGCGTCTAACAGGGCTTCTTCTTCCACCCACTCCACAATGCCGACCGCTTCCATTAACTGGGTGGCCACGTCACGCTGGGCATCGCTGACGTTGGCATTGGCGTAGAGGCCGCTGGCGCCATAACCGACCAACGAGGGCGTATTGGGCATGCAGCGTACCATGGCATTCTGGCCGCCTAGCCACTGGTCGATCGTGCCGGCATCCAGGCCGGCAGCAATCGAGATAACCAACGGCTGCTGGCGCTGAACGCTGTCGCGCAACGCTTCGCATACGTTGCGCATGATTTGTGGCTTCACCGCGAGTACCACCACATCGGCCTCAGCCACCGCCGCATTGTTGTCGGTGTCTGTATTGATGCCTAAGCGTTGTTTAATCGATGTCAGTTCGCTGTCATTCGGCGCGGTGGCGGTAATAGTAGAAGGCGCGACGCCGCTGTCGATTAGGCCGCCGATAATGGCGCTGGCCATATTGCCGGCCCCAATGAAGGTAATCTTATTCGCCATGGTAGGTGTCCCTTAAGTAAAAGTGTTCTACGTAAAAAAGTGGGCTACTTTTCGTCTAAGCCGATGGGCGAGCGCCGAAAATTGCAGTGCCCAAACGCACCAGCGTGGCGCCTTCCAGCACCGCTGCTTCTAAATCGTCGCTCATGCCCATCGAGAGCGTATCAAGGGGCGCGGCTGGCAAGCTGCTTTGTAAGGCGGTAAAAGCTTCGCGTAGTGCTGCCAAAGGCTGGCGCTGAGCACTTATATCCTCTGTTGGAGCGGGGATCGCCATTAAACCGCGCAGGCGCAGATTAGGCAGCGTGGCGACTTCTTTGGCCAATTCCTCTAACTCCTCGGGCAGCACACCAGCTTTGCTCTCTTCTCGGCTGATATTAATCTGCAGGCAGATATTGAGCGGCGCAAGGTGCGTTGGGCGCTGCTCGTTAAGGCGTTTGGCAATTTTTAGCCGATCGACGCTGTGTACCCAGTCAAAGTGCTCGGCCACAGAGCGGGTTTTGTTGGACTGCAGGGGGCCAATGAAATGCCATACAATGCCGTCAAGATCAGTAAGTTCGGCCTGCTTTTCCAGCGCTTCTTGCAAATAGTTTTCACCAAATTCACGCTGACCCAACTGCCAAACCTGACGAATCATCGCCGCAGGCTTGGTTTTGCTGACGGCCAGTAGCTTGGCTGCACCCTGGGCGCGCCCCGCGTTCTCTAATGCATTATGCAGGCGTTCAAGCGCCTGAGCATATGAATGGCCGAGTGACTCGTTAAGCGCGATGTCTGTCATACTCAAGCACCTTACCGCAGCTGGGAAGAGAGATGGATATTACCGAACTGCTAGCATTCTCGGCAAAGCAGAATGCCTCTGACTTGCACCTTTCGGCCGGTTTGCCGCCCATGATACGTGTTGATGGCGATATTCGTCGGCTCAATGTGCCCGCTATCGATAATAACGATGTGCGTAAATTGATCTACGCCATCATGAATGATCGTCAGCGGCGCGACTACGAAGAGCACCTGGAAATTGATTTTTCCTTTGAAGTGCCGGGGATCGCCCGCTTTCGTGTTAACGCCTTTACGCAAGCTCGCGGGGCGGGGGCGGTGTTTCGCACCATTCCCAATCAAGTACTTTCCATACAAACCCTTGGGCTCGGTGAGGTGTTCGAGCGCCTGGCGATGTTACCGCGGGGCCTGGTGCTGGTGACTGGACCAACCGGGTCGGGAAAAAGCACCACGCTGGCCGCCATGATCGATTACATTAACGATCATCGTTACGAGCACATTCTCACCATTGAAGACCCCGTCGAGTTTGTCCACGTTAGCAAGCGCTGTTTGATTAACCAACGCGAAGTGCATCGCGACACCCATAGCTTTGCCGATGCGTTGCGTAGCGCGCTGCGTGAAGACCCGGATGTGATTCTGGTCGGCGAGCTGCGTGATCTGGAGACTATCCGCTTAGCACTGACCGCTGCTGAAACCGGTCATCTGGTGCTGGGAACGCTGCATACCACCTCTGCCGTCAAGACAATCGACCGGATCATCGATGTTTTTCCCAGCGAAGAGAAAGCCATGGTGCGCTCCATGCTTTCGGAATCGCTCCAGGCAGTGGTGTCGCAATCGCTGCTTAAACGTCAGGGCGGCGGGCGCGTAGCGGCCCACGAAATCCTCATGGCCACTTCTGCAGTGCGCAACTTGATCCGCGAAGACAAAGTGGCACAGATGTACTCAGCCATTCAAACCGGTGGTAGCCTGGGTATGCAAACGCTGGATGCCGCGCTGTCTCGGTTAGTCAATGAGGGCGTTGTAAGCATAGAGGAAGCCCAGGCTCAGGCTAAAGGCACTCTCGCCGCAAAAGATGAATAATTTAGGCTTTGTACGAAAACTGCCTGCGCTCGGCCATGCTGTGTTAAATAACGGCTCGTGCGCGAGTCCGATCAAAATGCTCATTTACACTCCGTAAACTCCGCTTTTTCGCCGTTTTTTTGCCTTGCCTGACCTTCGCTCGCCGACTTTTCGTATAAAAGCCTAAGCCTTGTGACGTACCCACTGCTTTTCTTTGAGGTCTAGGGGCGTATTCAAACAATGAGTATTAGGGGGCATAGATTCCGCCCAATACCCGGGGGCCCTGCGCGCCGGTGACTGAGGGCAAGTTGCCTGGCAGGTGGTGCAGACGCTGGTGCGCCAACCAGGCAAAGGCGCCCGCTTCAATCCAGTCTTCAGGCCAGCCGTACGCCGCTGGCGAAGTGAGCGTGGCGCGAGGGAGATGATAGGCAAGGCGCTGCATCAAATAGGCGTTGTGGGCGCCGCCGCCAGCGGTGATCAGCGTCAGCGGGCCACTACCGATCCGCAGTTGTTCAATGCCGTGAGCGACACTGACGGCGGTGAGTTCAGCCAGCGTCGCCTGAACATCGGCGGCGGCTTCCTGGCCGCTAAGATGTTTTCGTAGCCAATCCAGATGAAACAGCTCACGCCCTGTGCTTCTCGGCGGTGGTTGCTGGAAAAACGGTTCTGATAACAACCGAGCTAACAGCGCTTCATCTATCTTTCCACTAGCGGCCCAGTCGCCGTCCTGGTCAAAGCGGCCGCCCTGGTGCAAGGCAAACCAGCCATCCAGTAAAACATTCGCGGGGCCGGTATCAAATCCGATCACTGGATCGGTCGGCTGGCTAGAAAGCCAGGTGAGGTTGGCAAAGCCGCCTAAATTAAGTACCAGCTGATGCGCGTCTGCTCGCCCAAATAGTGCCTGATGAAAGGCCGGTGCCAGCGGTGCCGCTTGACCGCCTGCGGCTAAGTCTCTGCGACGAAAATCGGCGACCACCGTGCAGCCGGTGAGTTCTGCCAGCAAGCTTGGATTATCCAACTGCAGTGTATACGCCGGGCCGTCGCTGTGGCCTGCGGGGGCATGCTCAATGGTTTGGCCGTGACTGCCGATAGCACTGATCTGTTCTATACCCACTGAAAGGGGTGCTAATAAGTGCTGCACGGCTTGGGCCTGGCATTGGCAGAACGCGTGTTCCGCTGCTGCGAGCTGCGCAAAACTGACCTGCTCTGCATGGCACAGCTTAAACAGTAGGCGATGAAGCTCGTCCGGCATCGGTTCGGCATGGGTTGCCAACAGGTGCGGCGGCGAATCACCTTCGATGGCGATAAGTGCTGCATCGATACCGTCCAGACTAGTGCCGGACATCAGGCCAATATAGTAAAGCGGCGTAGCGGTAGGCGTTTTCATAAGCGAACTCGTACAAAGCTGGGCTGAGACTAAACCAGGGTGAGAGCGAAACCAAGGCTCAACCAAGGCGAGCGAGCATGGTAACATCGTCGGCTATTTATCACCTGAGCCCGGTAAGGGCGGTTCTTTATAGTGGAGAGAGGCAATGAGTGAGGTGGATCAGGCTTTAGCGCTGCTGTCGCGGGGTACGCATGAAATCCTGGTAGAGGATGAGCTAAAACAGAAGCTGGCTTCAGGCCGCAAACTGCGTATCAAAGCGGGTTTTGATCCCACGGCCCCTGACTTACACCTGGGGCACAGCGTATTGCTGACCAAAATGCGCCAGTTTCAGGATTTGGGGCACACGGTTATCTTTTTGATCGGTGACTTTACCGGGCGTATTGGTGACCCTACCGGTAAGAACGTGACGCGCAAACCGCTCACTGAAGAGGATGTGAAAGCCAACGCCGAAACCTATAAAGAGCAAGTGTTTAAAATCCTCGACCCTGAAAAGACCGAGGTACGTTTTAACGCCGAATGGTTTGGCGAGCTCTCCGCTGCCAAAATGATTGAGCTGGCTGCCCAAAGCACCGTCGCCCGTATGCTGGAACGGGATGACTTTGAAAAGCGCTATAAAGCCAATCAGTCCATTGCCATTCACGAATTTCTCTACCCGCTGGTACAGGGCTACGACTCGGTAGCGCTTGAGGCGGACGTGGAGCTGGGCGGCACTGACCAGAAGTTCAACCTGCTGATGGGGCGCGAAATTCAAAAACACTTCGGCCAGGAGCCCCAGGTGGTCATTACCATGCCGCTGTTGGAAGGGTTAGACGGCGTGCAGAAGATGTCGAAGTCCCTGGGCAACTACATTGGTGTCGATGAAGCGCCTGGCTCCATGTTCAATAAGCTGGTCTCCATGCCGGATAGCTTGATGTGGCGCTACTTTGAGCTGCTCTCTTTGAAATCGAACGAAGAGATTGACGCACTCAAGCAGAATGTTGAGCAAGGCGCTAACCCGCGGGATATAAAAATGGAGCTGGCGCGGGAGCTGATTGCTCGTTACCACGGGGATGAAGCAGCAGCCAATGCGCACAAGTCAGCGGGTAATCAGCTGGCTGATGGCGAGTTGCCAGAAGATCTGCCGGAAGTCACGGTCGATTTTGAGGGCAGTGAGCAAGCACCTATTGCGGCAGTGCTTAATAGAGCTGAGCTTGCGAACAACAGCGCCCAGGCCAAAGACATGCTGGGTAATGGCCGCGTCAAAGTCGATGGCGACGTCGTTGCCAAAGACACCATGCTGGCGACAGGTAAGAGCTATGTTATTCAAGCGGGTAAGAAACGTTACGCCCGTGTGACGCTTATTTGAACTTTCTGTCAAAAAGCCCTTGCCAACCCGTCAGCGAATCCGTAA
>NZ_JAINWD010000037.1:0-57249 GCF_021021315.1 Halomonas sp. IOP_14
TTGATTTTTTGCCTATCACTTTGGTGGCCATCCTGACGTTCACGATGGGATTTATTCGTGGCGTGCACGAGGGCAGTAGCCTAAAGAAGTCGCTGTTGGGTGCTTTGATGTGCACGCTCCTGGCGACGCCGCTGTTCCCCGTCTTCTTATGGATAGCTGAGTCTCAGGGTTGGCCACCCATCATTGCCTTCCCGCCGTGTGTGTTCCTGGCGTTCCTGGGTACCGATTGGATTCGCAGCAAAGCAGACGACATCTATGAGGTTTTCATTGGGCGGTGGCGAAAGTGATCGGCCAACTCAAGCGTAACCTGATCGGCGTGGGTATAGGCGTAATCAGCATTGCTGCTGTTTATTTCTACTGGCAGCACGTTACCGGCGAGCGTGATGCATACCAAGCACAGGCTGAGCACCAGCGTGAACGTGCCGAGATATTGATCGAGCACCAGCAGTTGCAGCGCCAGCGCATTGAGACGCTGAGCAACGCACTGGCTGCGCGTGAACGCACGTTAGAAACAATTGATGACGATATAGGCGTCAGCACCGGGGCCCTCGAACCATTGGGAGAACAAGATGCGAAAGCAGGTGACTGGCTTGATAGCGATCTGCCTGATGGGGTTGTTGACTGGGTGCGCGAGCTTCAGCGATCAGGCGCTGCCAATGGAGTGCAACAGCCCCCAGGTGCCAGCACATCTAACCAATGAGCTGCCAGCGCCTACGCGGATCTTACAGAGGAATAAGGGGCTGCTGTTATTGCTCGCTGAATATGAGGCGCTACGCCGCCGGTTCAATGCTGATAGGGGGGCGGTGGTTGAGATACTGGCTAATGATGCTGGGCTGGACTAACGTCGAGCTTAAGATCGAATCTTGTCCATTATTTCTCGGCGAGTGGGCGCAAGTCCCATATACATCAAAATCCCATACGACAAAGAAACCAAGCCAGCAGCAACAAAGTACTTAGTTACAAAAACTATATTACAACCATTGACGCCAATATAGTTGTAGGGGCTGCAGTTCGTAAGCGGAGGCATAAAGTTGCTGCTAACTTCAATGTTTGTAATGTACATGTAATTCATTAGGTTAGTCATTAAGCCAATCCCGGGTAGGCTTGAAGAAAGCAGAACGCAAAGAACAATGGAAAGCATTGAAACGACCATAATGATCATCCCGTATTTCTTTCTATTTTCTAACATTAATCATCCCCTGAATTAAGCTTCAACTATCATGTTATAACCAAACAATTATTAAACACCCGCGGTTGATGGATTGGCAAGCGGTATGAAATGTGTGTAGAGAGTCCCAGCTACTAAAAAAATCGCGAGTCCTTCTCAGCGGATGAACCTTGTCCATGGGGGAAAGCAGCCGCGGATAGCGCAAAATTTTCAAACTCTGAGGCGAATACTCAGCTATGCCTTCCGCCCCACCACGCCCATGCCGAGCCCCGATGTGTGCAGGCAAGACCACACATAAGCATGGCTATTGCGACAAGCACGCCGACCAAGCGGCCACCTGGAAGAAGTCACCCACAGCTAAGCAGGATCGAGGTGGTCGACCATGGCGCCGCAAACGTCAGCGCATTCTTCAGCGTGATAAAGGCCTGTGCCAGCCCTGTTTAAAGCAGGGCTTTTTTACGCCCGCTGTTGAGGTCGATCACATGGTCAATATCGCCTCAGGCGGCACTGACAGCGACGACAACCTGCAGGCGATATGTGGGCCGTGCCACAAGGCCAAGACGCAGGCGGAAGCTCGACGGGGCCGCGGCGCGGACGCCTGAGGGGAGGGGGGATCAAATCCCTACAGCCTTTCGCTAGCGGACACCGCAGCCTCCATTAAATTTTTATACCCGCGAAATTGAAAAATCAGGTCGGCGCGAGGAATTAGCAAATGACAAGAGGTCGCAAACCTAAACCGAGCCACCTGAAAGCGGTGCAAGGCAACGCCGGAAAGCGTGGTGTGAACCACGATGAACCCGAAGGTGAAGAACTCACTGAAGTGCCGCTTCCACCGGATTGGCTTGATCCGATCGGCATCCAGATGTGGGAGAAAATTGGCCCTTGGCTAGTGAGCTCCAAGATCCTTACAGGATCTGATCTCTCCAACCTGGAGGCTTACTGTGCAGCTTATGCCCGCTGGCGAAAAGCAGAAGAGCATATCGCTATACACGGCATCACGGTGCAGGGCATGAACTCCGAAGTGAAGAACCCCGCCTGCACCGTTGCAAATGAATCCCTTAAGCAGCTCGTGACGTTTGGCAGCGCCTTAGGCTTGGATCCTTCCAGCCGTTCGCGCCTCGCAATACCTGGCGCGAAAGAAGCCGGCAACCCCTTCAAAGACCTGATAGGCAAAAAGCGATGAAGCTCCATGGCCAGTTACCCGAACGTCAACGCCGCGAACAAGTACGCTCGGGACGTAGTGGCCAAAAAGATTCCCGCGTGCAAGGAGGTGCGGCAGGCCTGCCAGCGCCATCTGGACGATCTCAAGGCGCAGAAGTCCCGGTCATATCCGTACCGGTTCGATAAGGACGAAGCCGAGCGCTGTTGCGACTTCATTCAACTACTGCCTCACACTAAGGGCAGGTGGGCGCGTGAGAAACGGCTCATTACCTTGGAGCCGTGGCAGCTGTTTATCGTTGCCTGCATTTTTGGGTGGCTCAAAAAGAAAACCGGACTACGCCGCTTTTCAGAGGCCTACATTGAAGTAGAGCGTAAGAACGGTAAATCAGTGTTGGCGGCTGCAATTGCCAACCTGTTGTTTTGCGCTGATGGCGAGTACGGCGCAGAAGTCTACTGTGGCGCGACCACAGAGAAGCAAGCATGGGAAGTGTTCCGGCCTGCACGCTTGATGCTAATGAAGTCACCCGAGCTGGTCAGTGCGGCTGGCATCGAGATCATGGCCAAGAACATCTCGATACCAGAGGATGGTTCGCGGTTAGAGCCATTGATTGGCGACCCGGGCGACGGCTCCTCGCCAAGTGGTTCGATAGTCGATGAGTTCCACGAGCACGATAAGCCCAACTTGTACGACACCATGGCCACCGGCATGGGGTCACGTGATCAAGGGTTGATGTTCATCATCACCACCGCGGGCTTCAACCTAGCCGGGCCTTGTTATGACAAGCGCCGTCAGGCGCAGCAAATGCTTGATAAATCGCTGCCGAATGATGAGCTGTTCGCCGTTATTTATACCATTGATGCCGGCGACGATTGGAAAGACCCCGCGATACTGCGCAAGGCTAACCCGAACTTCGGTATCTCGGTTGGTGAAGAGTTTCTACTCAAGGCCCAGCGCGACGCCGTTCGCTACCCAAGCCGACAAAACAGCTTCCTCACTAAGCACCTGAATGTCTGGGTGAGTGCGCGCACTGCGTGGCTCAACATGGCCAGTTGGCACGCGCTCGGTGATGAGTCGTTAAACATAGAAGACTTCATCGGCAAGGCCTGCTGGTTAGGCGTGGATCTCGCCAGTAAGACCGACATCGCGAGCATCGCGCTGCTATTCCGTGACGAAGTGCCCGATAAGAAAGGGCGCATGAAAACCCGCTGGACGGTGTTCGTTCGTAACTACCTACCGGAAGGCGCCGTGGAGCGGGCCAGTAACAACAAGGCGGCTTATGAAACCTGGGTGAATAGCGGTGACCTGATTATCACCGATGGCGAAGAGCTCGACTTCGATGTGATCCGCGATGACATCAAAGACCTGGCGGGCTTATTCGAGATCACCGAAATTGCCTACGACCCTTGGCGCGCCACCCAGCTTGCCCACCAGTTAATGGCAGACGGTGCCAGCATCGTCGAGTACCGCAACACCGTTCAAAACATGAGCCCCGCCATGCGGGAAATGGAAGCCGCCATCACAGGCGGGCGCTTCCGGCATGCCAAGGATCCGGTGCTCACCTGGATGGCCAGCAATGTGGTCGCCAAGGCAGATGCTAAAGACAACATCTACCCACGCAAAGAAAAGCTCGACAACAAGATCGACGGCATCATCGCCATCTTGATGGCGCTCGGTCGCGCCGTGCTCACCGAAAACGACGAGCCGGAAGAATCCATTTACGACACCTCGGACGTTACATGCTGATCAATCTCCTAACCTTCACAGTCGGCCTGCTGGGTGTCGGGCTCGTCGCGTTTGGCGCGTGGCTGGTACTGCCCGCCGCGGGCTATATCGTCGCGGGCAGCTTCTGCCTGTTCTGGTCGTGGCTGGCTTCCAAAGCAGCTGCCCAGGCTAACCAGCCGCCATCGGTCACCAAAAACGAAGAGGATAGCTAATGTTCTGGCCTAGCCTCTTCAATTCTCCCGCCACAGGCAGCCCCCAGAAAAGCCAGAATTGGACGGGCAATTGGGTGAGCTCTAACACCAGCCGCCAAAGCGCCGCCGGCACCATGGTGAACACTGAAACCGCCCTGGGAGTCAGCGCGCTACGCGGCTGCGTCACGCTGCTAGCTGAGTCGCTGGCGCAGTTGCCCTGTGAGCTCTACCGCCGGGACGACAAAGGCGGGCGCGAGCGTGCTACCGATCACCCCCTTTATGACGTGATCCATAGCCAGCCCAACAGGAAGGACACCACGTTCGAGTATTACGAGCAGGGCATGGGGCACCTGGCGCTGGAAGGAAACGAGTTCTCTCTGATTGAGCGCGATGGCGCTGGCTACCCGACGGAGCTAATCCCCGTCCACCCCAAGAAAGTGGGCGTGCTTAAAGGCCAGGATGGCCTGCCGTATTACCAACTGCTGGATTACAAAAACCAGATACTGCCGATGCGCTCAGTGCATCACGTTAAGGCGTTCTCGCTGGATGGCTATGTAGGGCTTTCACCCATCGCCACCAACGCCGACACCATCGGCCTCGCCATGGCCACCGAGCAACACGCCTCGGCGGTGTTTCAGCGTGGCGCCACAATGTCTGGTGTTATTGAGCGTCCGCGTGAATCGACGGCCATAAAAGACCAAGCGGCAGTTGACCGAATACTGGACAAGTTCACTCAGCGCCATGGTGGTGGCCTGCGTAATGCTTTCTCAGTTGCCTTTCTGCAAGAGGGCATGCAGTACAAGCAACTGGCGATGGATAACGAAAAGGCCCAGCTGCTGGAGTCGCGCAACTTCGGCGTGGTGGAAGTGTGCCGGTTATATCGCGTCGCGCCCAACATGATCCAGCACCTGGACAAGGCCACGTTCAACAACATCGAGCACCTTGGCCTGCAGTTCGTCATCTACACGTTGATGCCGTGGATCAAGCGCAAAGAGGCCGCAATGATGCGCGACCTGCTCATCCCCAGCGAGCGCAAAAACCTTTACATCGAATTCAACGTATCCGGCTTGCTGCGCGGTGATCAGAAGTCACGCTTCGAAGCCTACGCCATTGCCCGCCAATGGGGGTGGTTGAGTGTTAACGATATTCGCCGCTTGGAAAACATGCCGCCTATCAAGGGAGGCGATCGCTACCTGAGCCCCATGAACATGGTGGATTCACAGCAGATGCAGAACTCGCTGAATGCCACGCCCCAACAAATGCAAGAGATTGAGGGAATACTCGCATGCACGCAATGATCAACTACCCGCACATCGCGTCCATGGTGTTCAACACACCACTGTACGCAACACCCACGCTCGTGCAGGCCGTGCGTAACGTGCTGGAACCTCGCTTGCTAGGGCGCGCTAACGACTTACCGCAAAGCTTGGGCATGGAGTCAGGCAGCGGGGAAGACCGCGAAATGCAGCGCCTACAGGTATCAGGTCGCATTGCGGTTATTCCCGTGCACGGTGTGTTGGTGGCGCGTCGTGGTCACATCACCGCTGCCTGTGAAGAGCTGCTTTCCTATGAACGCTTGCGTAGCCAAATCACCGCCGCGTTAAAGCATGAAATGGTCGAAGAGATCGTGCTCGACTTCCACACCGGTGGTGGCCACGCAATGGGCTGTAAAGAGCTCGCCGATTTTATCCGTGCCAGCACGGTCATCAAGCCCATCACGGCGTTAGTCAACTTCGCCGCCTACTCAGCGGGCTACTACCTGGCGTCGGCCTGTTCGCGCATTGTCGCTAGTCCTACTGCGGGCGTCGGGTCTATCGGCGTGATTATCGAAACCTACGAAGTCAGCCGCTGGGAAGAAGAGATTGGGATTAAGTACAACACCTACTATCGCGGCGACCACAAGAACAACGCCTCCCCCCATGAGCCGATCACTGACCAAGCCGTGCAGGAGATTAACGGAATGTTGGATGTCGCCTATAGCGAATTCACAGAAGCCGTGGCCAGCTTCCGCGGGCTGGATGTGTCCGCCATCGTTGATACCCAAGCGCGGCTGTTCCGGCCAAAAGAAGCGCATGCCCTAAAACTCATCGATGAGATCGCCCCCGCACAAGACGCGATCGACACCATTGCGCAGCGCTACACCAGCAATACCGGCACCACTCCACGCAACAACCGAAGCATTCGCGCCCAGGCGCGAGCGTTCGACACCAGTTGTCAGCTCTAGCCACGCGGCGGAGCGACATCACGGCGGCCATGAGCCGCCTTTTTTGTGCCTAAACGAAGAGGAAGTACCATGCCTAATATCGAAGAACTCCGCCGCAAGCGTGCCGAGATTAACGCGCAGGTGCAGGCGCTAGCCGCTGTTGAGATGGAAGCGGGCGAGCTGAACGAAGAGCAACTGGCTGAATTTGAAAAGCTTGCCACTGAGTTTGATGAAATCAGCGCCAAGCTTTCCCGCGCTGAAAACATTGAGCGCATGAACGCCGCCTCTAGCGAGCCGGTACCCACTTTTGGTGGTGGTCAATCGGCCGCGGTGCATATCAAACCCGAGCTTAAGCAGTACACCGGCGCCAAGGTGGCACGTATGGCGATGGCCGTGGCCGCCGGTAAAGGCGATATGCAGTTGGCCTCCAAGTTCGCCAGCGGCGAAATTGGCGATGCTGACGTAGCGATGGCCATCGACACCAGTGCAAATTCCGGCGGTTCGCTGGTGCCAGAGAACATGCACAACGAAGTGATTGAGTTACTGCGCCCTAAAACCATCGTGCGTTCCTTGGGCGCTCGCTCAATGCCGCTGCCTAACGGCAACCTGAGCATGCCGCGCATGTCGTCTGGTGCAACCTCTAGCTACGTTGGCGAAGGCTCCGATGTGCTGGCGACCGAGGCCAACACTGACGATGTAAAACTGAACGCCAAAACCATGATCACGCTGGTGCCGATGAGCAACCAGTTGATTGGCCGTGCTGGTTTTCAGGTAGAGCAGCTGTTCCTAAACGACATGCTGGCCAGCATGGCGGTGCGTGAAGACAAAGGCTTCATGCGCGATGACGGCACCAACGACACGCCCACAGGCTGGGGCGCCGTATGTCGGGCAGAAGGGCGCGTGGTGCCATGGTCTGGCACCGCTGATCTGGCAACTATTGATACTTACCTTGATAGCTTGATGCTCGAGCTTATGAATAGCGACAGCCTGCTTGTCAGCCCGGGTTGGGGACTGTCGCCGCGTACCTATATGAAGTTGTTTGGTATGCGTGACGGAAACGGTAACAAGGTTTACCCCGAACTGGCTCAAGGCCAACTGAAGGGCTACCCGATCCGCTACACCACCACGATTCCCATTAACTTGGATACCTCCGAAGCGGGAACTAACAACGAGTCAGAGATCTACTTCGGCGACTTCAACGATGTCGTTATCGGTGACAGCGATGTCATGACCATCGATTTCAGCCGCGAAGCCACCTACAAGGATGGTAGCGGTCAGTTGGTGTCTGCGTATAGCCGTAACCAATCGCTACTACGCGTGGTGAAAGAGCACGATATTGCCTTCCGCCACCCAGAGGGCTTGGTGATGGGTACCGAAGTCACCTGGTAAGGCTTTCCTGTTTGTAGAACAGCTAAGCAAAAGCCGAAGACCCGCCGCGTGCGGGCTTTCGCCGTCACCCCTTTTTATGACAGGAGCCACCCATGGCCACCGCCAAACAACCCGCTGAAAAGCTACACACCATGGTGTTTCTAAAACCTTATGGCCGCTACTCCCGTAACGATCGCGCTGGCTTTCCACAAGAAAAAGCCGAGCAGCTGGAAAAGCGCAAGATCGCTATCCCATCCGATAAGTTCAAAGCCGCCGCCGCGGATAAAGCCAAAGCCGATGCAGCGAATAAGCCGGCCAAAGGCACCGAAGGCGCCGACAAGGTTTAGTCCTCGCTGCGTTTATCGTTATGCCAACGCCGCCACTGAGCGGCGTTGTTGTTTCTGACTATGAGTTGTTTCCGCACTTTTGAGAGCCCCTGAATGATTACGCTCACCGATGCCAAACTGCACCTGAAGCTGGCCGCTACCGCCGAAGGCGCAGCAGCTTATACCTATGAAGACGTAGCCATCCAAAGGCTTATTAACGGTGCCTACTTAACCGCAGAGCAACGCACTCAGCGGAACTTCGCGCCCGCTACTAAAACACTAGTGCTAAATGGTTTCCCGGCAGGCAGCGGCAAGATTGAACTGCCATGGACGCCGGTAACCGCCATTGAGTCACTGGAGTACATCGACCCTGAAGGCGTCGAGCAATCACTCGATGCCGAAACGCTTCGCCTAGACACTCGACCCATTCTCCCCACGCTAGCCCCGCAATGGGGAGCTGAATGGCCGCGCACTACCGATGAAACAGAGTGCATCACCATAACGGCGTCGGTAGGCGAAGAGGATACCCCGCCTGATGTGGAGATAGCGTTGCTTATGCTCATTGCTCACCACTACGTACGCCGACAGGGTGTAGCAGAAGGAGGCGCACTCCAAGAAGTGCCTATGGGTGTGGAAATGCTGCTGGAACCGTATCGAATCCACGCTGTGGGGTGAGCTATGGACATAGGTAAAAAGTGGGATTTGGTCACCTTGGAATGGTGGGATAAAGGCGAACGCACTGACTCCGGCGCAACCCCAGAAGGATGGCAGCCTGAAACAGATCCCGTATGGGCCGAAGTAGAGCAGCTACGCGGACGCACCCTGTTTGCCGCCCAAGAAGCCAACGCCGAAACCACCGCTCGTATTCGTATCTGGTACCGGGCTGACATCGCCGCCGCCACCGGCAAAAACCTACGGCTACGCCATGGCGGGATGACCTACCAACTGGAGGGCCGCCCGATCGACCTAGGCGGACGCCGCACAGAACTGGAGTTGATGTGCCATGAGTGGGTTTGATTGGCAGGTTCAGGGTGTCCACCTGCAGGAAATGCAGCGTGAGCTAAAGGCGCTGGAAGACAACATCAAAGAGCGTGCCATACGGGCAGGCTTGGTGTCAGTGGTAGCCCCGGTCAAGCGCACCGCCAAAAGCGAAGCGCCCACCGATAGTGGCGATATGGCCAGCGCCGTTGGCCACCGCAACATTAATAAACGCCAGCGCAGCCGCTTAGGCTTCAAGCCCGGCGAGGTGGGCCTACTGGTAGGCACTAACCGCAAGATCAACGGCCGCTGGCAGGGCCGTAAAGGCATGTGGCAGGAGCAAGGCACCGAGAACATGGAAGCCAACCCGTTCCTATGGCCCGCCATGCAGAAACACCAAAGCGGGGTGCCCGGGCGGTTTTACGAAGGGCTCTCGAAATACCTAGATCGGCAGCGCACGAAAGGGGCCATTGCATGATTGATAGCATCATTACCGCACTTAGCGGAGCAGGCATTACCGCTGCACCCAGCAGCGAAGCCGACCCCAGCCGCGCCGATACCGTACCTGGGTTGGTTGCGTTGGTAGATCCCGTTGTCAGCAGCGCCCTTTGGCCGCTCAACTTACCGGCAGATGCCCCCGGCACCAACGGCGTTTACAACCTGGCAGGCCAAAGCGGCATCGAGGTAGACGGCTACCGCCTGGGGCGAGTAGACACCTACGTACTCAGCTTGCGGTCACCCGAGTTCGACCCGCTACGCACTATGAGCACCCAGCTCATCGAGCGAGTCGCCGCGCAAAGTGGCAGTGAAGGCTGGGAGATCACCGACGCCGCCACCGATTACGAATACGACCAGAAGCAATACCGCGCCCATTTCGAACTGCAGGCGACCAGCCTGGCTATGTCAGCCCCGGCGCTACCGGCTGCCTTCGTGCATCCCGTGCAAGCCACCACTACACCCAACGAACTGGGCACGATGAACGTTCGCCAGACCGTGACCGAGCATATCGCAGTGGTGCTGGTGGCAGAACAGGCCGAAGTGGATGCGCAGCGAAAAGCGATTGATGCCGCTTTGCTTGGTCTGAACAGCTCACCTCACGGCGTTGCCCCCTTGGAATACGCAGGCGGGCAGCGCATTGCCGTCTCCGGCAGCCACGTCTACTGGCGTGAGCTCTACCGCTACGACCGCATGATTCGTAGCTAACCCAACCACCACCCCACAAGCCCCGCCGCGTGCGGGTTTTTTTATGCCTGGAGGAAACCCCCATGCCCAATGCAGGAGGATGCTACGTCATCCGTGACGGTAAGCGTGTGCTGGTGCACAGCACAAAGCCTACGCCCACAAAGTACGCGAAAGCGCCTAATTCAAACCCCGCTACCGCGCCGGTGAAAGCCGAAACGGCAGCCCCCAAGCCCGCCAAGGCGGCCAAGCAGGAGGTAAAAGGCAATGAGTGATCCAATGGCGTGGCGGATCCTAACGGTGGCCGCCATTATTGAAGATGAGTACGGCGTAACGCCGGAAGACCTTTCCAGTGCCGTGTTTTTTGATGTGATGACCAGGGAAGCTGCCAGCCCCTACCAAGGTGATACGGCAGAAGTTGAGCGTGTGAAGCCCGGTTTTGGCAGCAATAAGCAGGTGAATGTGGCGCCCTATACGACACGTCAAATCCGTGTGCCTTACGCGGGATCTGGTACACCAGGGGTGCCTCCATCCTACCGGCCATTGCTTTTGTGCTCCGGTCACAGTGAAGTCATCGACACGACCGAAGGCGCAGAAATGGTCACCTACGAACCGGTATCCAGTAACTTCGCCTCAATCTCATTGCTATGGTGGACGGATAACGACGAGCTGCAGGTGCTACCAGGTGTGCGCGGAACCGTAACGCGTACCGCCGACGCCAAAGGCATGCCGTACTTTGAATTCAACCTAACGGGACTGTATCTGCGGCCATACCGAGAAGCACCGCCTGCGGGTTCATCAAGAGAGCCTCAGGCAGAAGAAGTGCCTATCAACAAGCAGAACAGTGCATTCACCTTCTTTGGTTATGAAGCTCGCATGCAGTCCTGGTCGTTTGATATGGGTGGCCAGGTGGAGCATCGCAACCTCGTTAACTACGAGGGCGTCCACATCCAGAATCGTAACGCCACGGGTCAGGTCAACATCGAGGCGCCGCGTATTCAAGACTTTAATATTTATGAAAAAGTCGAATCCCATAACGGCACCACTGAGTCACCGGTGACATTCACCCATGGCAAAACGCCGGGGAATATTGTTAAGCAACAATGTGCCCGGGTTCAGCTCTCGAACCTGCAGGAAACAGAAGTGCAGGGTTTCAAGCATTTCACTATGGATACTCGCTTGTTGTCCGCTGAGGCAGGCGATGGTGATTACGCCTACGTATTCAGTTAATCACTCAACCCATAACCGCTAACCACACCGCGCTGCCACCGGGCGGCGTGCTTGTTTGTGCCAATTGAAGGAACACACCATGTCATTAGTTGTTAAAAAAATAACCTCTTCCACCGTCGATGTGCCCGTCCAGGTGCCGGGTGAATTAAAGTCAGGCTCCCTTCCTGCTACCTGGAAGCTTCACGAGTGGGAAGAGTATCGAAAAATTGCCGAAGCTCTTAAGAAGGGTGAAATGGATGATGAAGAGCTGGTCAATAAAGAGTTAGTTGATATTGATGTGGTGCTGCAGGAAGAGTGGAGAGAAGATGAAGGCGGCGCGCCAGAGGGATTAAAGGTTGTTAAGCGTGAAAAGATAGAGGGTGAGGAAGGTTATATTGTCGTGACTGAGCGTTCGCTAGGGTTTGCGGAAGCAAAAGAGCTGGTTATGTCTACCACCTACATTCGTCGCCCGTTAATTATGTCGTGGTTCGCCGCTCAGGAAGGCCGCAACCAGGCCGCTGCAAAAAACTAAGCGGCGCTGGCCAGTGGTGGGCCAGTGGCCCAGCCCCCAGAGATCAGCGTAAGAAAGACACTGACCGCTGGGGGCTGAAAGACGCCGAGATACCCGAAGCGCCCCAACACTTTGAGGTGTGGGAAGAACACTGGCCAGCGCTGGAACTGTTCTTAGCGATGCGCACACAGTGGCGCACGGCCATAGGCATGGCAGGCGGGCAACGCCTAGGCATCGACTACACCTCGCTCTATGGTCATCCCAAGTTCGCCCGCTTGGATTATGACGAGCAAGACAAGCTGCTAGGCCAGATCCAGCACATCGAAGCGGGCGCGCTCGCGGCGTTTAATGAGCAAAGCCATTTAGCTGAGCAGGAAGCCGAGCAGCAAGCGCAGGTGACCGAGATCATCGAGAAACGCACCGAGCTGTGTTTCATACAGGAAGAGCAGCAGCGCATCAACGTGCGGGAGCTTATGAACGTCATGGATCTGCCGCCTGATTACAGGAGTGATGGGGCGTTTGTGGCTTAAGCTGGAAGGTGCTTGGTTTACGTGCGTAAATGTCAACTGACAGTTGAATATTTATCGTGTCGAGCGTAATCTTGTGACTAGAGATCATTTTTGACTCCTGCTTATCTCCTTCATTCGCGGTGCCTCCATGAACACTCAATTTACCCGTAAAACCATCAGTAATGGTATCAGCGCCTTTACAGCGTCTGTGGCGGTGACTGTTGGGTGTATGTTTGGCGCAATCACTGCAGAAGCGTCTGTTCAAACTATTTCTCAATCGCAGTCTGCACAGACTCGTCGCGTGCTTGCTCCTTTCCAGCTTGAGGCTCAGCAAGCAGCAATAAACGATTTCCTTGCCAAGGGTCGTAGGCTACTCGCATCTCTCGATAAGATTATTGCTGAGGTTGAAGGTTTAACCCACGCGTCCGACGATTTTCCAGCACATGGTTTTTTAGCTCACGCTGAGACATTGCGTGAAGTTGAAAAGCAGTTTGATCAATCGCTTACCAGCGCACGGTTAAAAGGTATCGTTATAGACAGCGACGTCAAGCAGTGTCGTAAGCAGTTGGCGCAAGTCCGTTTCAAGATTGCCTATGTAGGTTCTACGTTGCGTCGCCTTGAGGGTAATGTAAAAACCTTCGAAAGTGGCCTCGATATGAACGCGCTTCATACAGTAGCTGCTACCCGTACTGATATTTTAAGTCAGCGAATTCATTAGGGCATAGGCGGTCAATTTGGCGATAGAGATCATTATTCATGATGACCTCAGCCATACGCTGGCAGAGTTGTCGCGAGAGCTTAGTGAGTTTGATGGAGAAGCGTTTGTCGCGAATCTAACCTCCGACTTTGAGCGCTATATCGGCTCTGATAAAAGTGAGGCTCCAAGCTACTTTGGAAGGGACGCACCCTACATGCAGCCGCATCAAGCATCGCGAGCCATGTTGTGCCATTTACATGTCCACTTGCCGCCAGGTGCGTTTAAACATCGCCAAGCACAGCAGTATCAAACCTCAGACACTTTTATCGTCTACTGTCAGCATGAGCTATATGAGAGCAAGGTGCTAATCATCGACATACTTCATCCAGATGCACACACTAAATCAAAAGACAAAAAGCGTATGCTCTACCTGGCTCATATTGCCCAATGCTTTCAAGAACAGTTTTAAATATTAAACCCCGCCCCAGCGGGGTTTTTAATGCCCGGTCACTAAACCCCTGTAATTCCAAACAGGCCAACCGACCCCCTTTAGAAGCAACCGCAACGCCACCATAATGAACAGGCAGCTTGACGCCTGCGCCGTGTTAGGTGCATTGATTATTCGCCGTTTGAACGTCCGTAAATTCGCCTAAGGGCGCCTAGCTAAATTTAACTAAGTGCGGTACGTTCCCTGTTGGGTGACTCAACGGGGGATTTGGTATGCGTAAGTGGATTGCGGGGGTGATGTCGCTAGTGGCTATTAGTGCTGTACAGGCTGATTTCCCAGGACTTGATGAGTGGACAGTTGACCAAACAATAGACCCTCTAACAGACGACGTTCGAGTGACGGCAGGGATTGGTATCGCGGATGGGCTGCAGTTTATGCTCCAATGTTCATCGGGCAATTTTGGTGCAATTATTGCTCCATTAAAGCCTGAAATCACTATGGAGTTCATTACAATGGATTCGTCAACGCAGGTATCCTGGCGAGTCGATGATATACCCGCCGTAACCGAGGAATGGTCAATACTTCCCGCGAAGGCGGGCAGAAAGCCTGTGGTGATAAACACTAATGCCGATGAGATGGCTATGGCTGTAATGAATGCTAATGACAGGTTTGTATTAAGAGTGCATGGTATCACAGGGGTATTCAGCGTAGATGATGCTGCAGGTTACATCCAGCAAGTGCTTGACGCTTGTGATATAGCGTATTGATTTAAGATTTATTCAGCAGTCTTATAGCAACAAAGTTCAATAACACCCTGCCTCGGCGGGGTTTTTTTTTGCGCCTAAAACCAGTTAGCCCACTTTGTGTGGGCTTTTTTGTGCCCGTCATTTGAGGTTGCCCCATGGCCCAGAACTATAAAACTGGCTTGATCATCACTGGCGATGCCAGTGGTGGTATCCGGGCCATTAAGGCCACGGATGATGAGCTCGGTAAGCTCAACAAAGGCTTTGACCGTGGTTCTCGTCGTAGTAAGCATTTCAATCATAACGTTAACGCGACCAGCCAAGGGTTAACCGTTCTCAAGCGCGCAGCGGCGCCGTTAGCGGGCGCTATTGCGGGCATGTTTGCCGCAAACACCATCCAGAACCAGGTTGATTGGGGCGACCAATTACAGAAAACCAACCTGCGCATTGGTGCCAGCACTGAAGCACTCAGTCAGTACAACTATGTTGCCAAGCTTTCGGGCGTTGAGTTCGGCCAGTTAACTACTGCATGGCAGCGACAAACCCGCCGGATTGCGGAGGCAGCGGCAGGCACGGGCGTAGCGTCGGAAGCGTTAGACCGCCTAGGTTTAAGCGCGCAAGCGCTGAACCAGTTAGCGCCTGAAGAGCAGTTCGAGCGCATTGCTACCGCCATGCAGAGCGTGGAAAGCAGCAGCGAACGGGTAGCGCTGGCGCAAAAACTCTGGGATAGCGAAGGCGTCAAGCTGGTGCAAATCGTTAACCAGGGCACCGATGCCATCGCCACCATGCGAGCGGAAGCTAACGCGCTTGGACTAACGATCTCTCAAGACACCGCCAACGCCATGGCCACCTATAACGACGAGGTGGATAGGCTCAAGTTTGCCGCGCAAGGGCTAAGCCAAACAATCGCGGCTGAAATGATACCGTCGATGACGACAGGCTTGCAGGCCACCAGCAGCTTTATCCATGAGATTGGCGGCGCGGAAACCATTCTGGATCTCACCAAAGACACCGTCACATTGCTGGCGGGGGTCCTGGCGGGGCGTTTAGCTGGGTCGCTCGCCACGTCAACAGCAGGCATGGTGGCCGCTCAGGCGCAGTCGATCCGCTACCAAGCAACATTGGCAAGCATGGCGGGCGTTTCTCGTGCCGCTGCCGCTTCACAGATTGCCCTAGGTGCGGCATCACGCGGGGCTTCTGCCGCCATGATGCTAGTGGGCGGGCCAGCTGGCGCCGCAGTTTTGGCCGGTTTGGCTATTTACTCATTTCGCGATGAGCTGGGATTAACGATTCCCCAAATCGATGCCAATACAACAGCAGTAGATAAGCTGACAGCAGGCCTGGACGACATGAGCCAGGCCGCTGCACAGCTAACGCTAACATCGCTAGTGGGGCAGTTGGCGGAAGTACGTGCACAGGCTGAGGTGACAGCGGAAGCCTTTACCAAAGTCGGCCAGATTGAAGGCGATGGTGGCGGTGGTTTCTTGGGTGTCGACGTCACCGCTCAAACTGACGCAGTGCAGGAGCTTGGCGAAACCAGTAATGCAACGCAGCAAGAAGCGGCAAACCTAGAAGCGGCTATCGCGTTAGTAGAAGAGCGCCTTGGAAAGCTTGGCGACCGCAACCGCGAAGTAACGACCACCATCACTGAAGTTGGTGATGCCAACGAAACCGCCGCGGCAAAAGCAAAAGAGCTAGCCGAATCCACCGCCGCCCAGGCCAATGCCCTAGAGGATCTATACAACCGGCTGCGCCCTGGCCGTCGTGAAACCGTGCAGCTAGCGCGGGATATGAACACGCTGGCAGTGGCCACCGCCATGGGCACAGGAAACATCGCCCAGAATATTCAATTGATGGGCCTTTTGCAGCAAGAGCATATCGAGGCTCAAAAGCGCATTAGTGAAACCGGCGACGCATCCGAAGACGCCAGCCAACGTATCGCCAACAGCTTCACCACCTGGGGCACGGTCGCGGACAACACGTTACGCAGCGTTGACGACACCGGGCGTGATGCATGGCTAGGTCTGGTGGATGGCTCAACCAGTGCGCTAGATACAGTCGAAAATGCTTTCGAGCAGACCTTCGCCAACATCGCCCACATGCTCACCACGCAAAAGCTGACGTTTGAAGTCGCGGGCATGATGGGGCTGGACACCACCGGTATGTCGGGAGGTGGCGCCGGTGGCTTCGACCTTAGCTCCATGGGTTCGCTCAAAAACGGCTGGAGCGCCCTAAAAGGTGGCGTTAGCAATATAGCTTGGACGGGGGCGGGCAGCTCATACGGCGGCACCGGCTGGGCCAACGCCGCTACTCAGGGTACCGGGGCCACCGGCTTTATGGGCGGCTCTACCGCCAACTTTAGCGGCATGACCGGCCTAGCGTCTGCCGGTGCTGGCTTTGCGGGCAGCTACGCCGGACGCGCCGCGTTCGGTGAGGGCCGCGATAACGACATTCTAGAAACCGCAGGGACGCTTGTTGGCGCCTATTTCGGCGGGCCGCTAGGTGCCGCTGCCGGTTCGTTCATTAGCTCAGCCCTGGCCAGCCTGGATAAGGAAACCAAGTTCAGTGGCCGCTTTGGCACCACAGCCACAAACGACCCATCGCAGTACGCAAGCAGCGGCAAAGACGGCGTTTTTGAGCATCAAGACGATGGCGAGAACTTCTACGGTCAATCTGCCCTGGGTTACACCGGGTTCCTAGATCGCGGCACCAAACGGCTGCAGCGTGCGGGAATGGGCGAGGATAAGGGCTGGGCGGAAGAGCTGACCGATGCCGCTGTTGCACGGGATAATTTAGTTGCGTCGCTGGCAACCAGCACCGATGAAATTGAGGCCATGCAATCCGCCGTGCAAGGGCTTGAGGCATCGAGCAGTACAGCCGGTGAACTGATTGAATTTGCACTTAACGAACGCCCCCGCGCCGCGCTGGAAGCGCTTGGTGGAACGTTTGGCGAGTTCGTGCGCGGGTTAGAGGGCGGTATTGAAAGCGTTGTACAGCAAGCCCTGGTCGCTCAGCAGACGCACACGCTGCTATCCGGCGGCATGGAACGCCTCAACCTGCAGTTTCATGCCACAGCGGCAGGGGCTTATGAGTCAGCGAACGGGCTAGCTCAGTACGTCGGCGGCGTGGAAAACATGACCGCGATTAACGACGCATACTACAACGCCGCGTTCAGCGAAACCGAGCGCCTGAGCAACAGCCAACAGGATCTACTGCAGTCGTTTTCCTCAGTCACCGACGAAGCCCCGCGCACCGTCGCGGAGCTGCGGGCAATCGTTGAGGCGCAGCAGCTCAACGGCGAGGCATCACAGCAGCTTGCTTATGATTTGATGGCCCTAGCCCCGGCGCTGAAAGAAACCAACGCGGCGGTACGCCAGGCCATCGAGCAGCAGTATCAAGACGTGCTAGGGCGGGCGCCCGATACGTCGGGACTTGACTACTGGTTTGATGTTGTAGCGAGCGGATCGCTGACACTTGAAGACGCGCTTAGTAGTATCGCAAACAGCGCTGAGGCTGCTGAGTACGCGTCTAACGGTGCGGCTAGCAGTATCGACAATATGTCTGATGCACTGCGTGCGCGCGAGCAGTTAGAAAAACAACTGCTGCAGGCGAAAGGCAATACCGACGCGTTACGTCAGCTCGAAATTGACCGGCTTAAAGAGCTGGAAAATGCCGAGGTTGATAACCTGACTTCAATGCAGCGGCGCCTTTGGGCAATTGAAGATGAGAAAGCCGCCCAGCAAAACGCCGAGCGCGCACAGCAGGAACGTATCCGGGGTATTGAGCAGGAATCGCAAGCGTGGGCGCGTGCGCGCAACGAGATGGCGGGTTTCGGCAACAGCATAGACAGCTGGCTGGCGAATTTTGACGCCACCGAAACCGGGATGGGCACACCCCGCGAACGCCTGGAAGCTAGCGACGCGGATTTTTGGTCGCAATACGAAAAAGCGCTCCAGGGCGACCGCAACGCACAACAGGGGATTACCCAATACGCAGACCGCTACATCGCAAACCTGCAAGAGATGTACGCAAGCTCAGCCCCCGCGGTTGATGGCATCGCTGAAATCCGCGACGCCATGGAGCGTCTGCCTGAACTGCTCACACCTGAGCAGTTTCTCGCTGACGAGTTTCGCGGAATCGTCGGGGAGCAAACCACGCAACTGGGCGTGATGTTGGATCTCAATCGCGACGGCATTGTGTCCGCAATAGAGCGCTCAATCACGTCCGGCTGGAACAATATCGATGCGCTTAAAACCACGCTGTATCAAGAAATGCAGCAGCTGGGCGCGCAATCGTTAACGGAGCAGCAGGTGCGCGCGGCACTGGCACCCCACGCGACGGATGCTGAAATTAGCCGTTTAATCCAGCGCGTAGACCACAACGGCGACGGCATCATTAGCCAAGAAGAAATTACAGGGTCTCGCATCGCCGGACTGAGCATGGGCATTGTCAGCGCGTTGGAAAGCGAGTTCAGCGGCATTGATGTTGATGCTAGCGGGCTCATTGACTACGACGAGTTTCGGGACGCGTTCGCCGGGATGGCGACTGACTCAAGCCTCGAAAAACTGTTCCAACTGATTGATAAAAATGGCGATGGGCAGATTAGCTATCTCGAATCCATCGCCGCCAGCTCACTCACGCTTGCGGAGATCGGGCTGGGCAGGCAGCCGGGGGATACTGATGATGTGCTGGGCGGAAACCCATCCGACATCGACGACATTATCAACCAAAACCCGGTATCTGACCCTACCGCTAAAAAGGTCAACGCCGCGTATCACGACGTGATGGGCACCGACGCGAAAGGGTTCCAGATAACCAGTTGGTCGATGTGGCTGGCCGAAAAAGAGTCGCGGGCTAATCAGTTGCACCAAGCCGTTGCATGGGCAAATTTGCCTGCGGGCGGCGAAGAGTGGTTGAAAGAGCGCGGGCTTTACGGCGATGGCACGGTACCGCAATTCGCTAACGGCGGCGTGTTCACTAACTCCATCGTTTCAGCTCCCACGTTATTCAACATGGGCTTGATGGGCGAAGAAGATCCCGAAGCCATCGTGCCGCTGTCACGCGGTGCCGGTGGTCGTTTGGGGATTGATGCCACTGGCTTGATGCGCCTGCCTGACGGCCCGATGCAGCTACCTATGCCCGAAATGCCCCCGCTGCCGCAGTTTCCCGCGCTGAGCAATAACGACGTGCTGCAGGTGCTTAACGATGTTAAGCGCGAGCTGATGGAAACCCGTAAGGAAAGCAAGAGCTTGCAGGCAGAGAACGCCCGCTTATTAGAAGCTCTTGGCGGGGCAATAGAGAAGCACGGCAATCGAAGCCATCGTCAGCGTGAAAACCAGTTAGATGAGCTACAGGCCATCAACCGCAACAGCAAAACCCGGAGCAAAACCCCTTGAGCATCAGTGATGGTCAGTACGCTGCATGGCTAGCGAATCTCAATGCAAGCCGTTTGCTCCTTGCTGAAATGCACCACGCAGGCGGTATCAAATACGTAGCGACGGGGCCGTTCATGTCGTTGCCTAGCGACAGTGACGCTAACCGGCCTTATGACGACTGCCTTGAAACGGCGGTGGACATTACCACGCGTATCGACGGTCAAGTCACGTTTGGCGAAGTCACTTTGATGGATGACGGCAGCATTACTGACTGGCTGTTTTTAGCCTGGCAAGGGCATCCTATCCGTCTCTATCTGGGTTCCCCAAAGTGGGCAAGGGATGACTTTCGTTTGCTTGCTCAAGGCCGTAATGGAGGTATCCGTGAGGCGAGGCGAGGTGCCATAACATTTCGCATGGATGATGAATCCAGCGTGCTAGATGAACCAATCGACACCGGGCAACTGCCTGATGGCGCTGGCCCAGTGCCACTTGCTTTAGGAAGCGTTTATAACGCCCCACTGTACCGTGTAGACACCCAGACGCTGACCTACCGCGGTTCATTTCTGCCAGTGACGAGCATCACAGCGAAAGCTAATGGGGCCAGGCTTACGCACAGCACGGACATGGCAGGCGGGACTGTCACGCTCACCGATAAGTTCGGCGACATTACCGGCGATATTGAAGAGCAGCACAACACGCCACAGCAGGTGGTTGAGTGGGTGGCAGCACATTACGGCATCGCGATCGGTGATGTTGATCTGCCTGCATACCGGGTTGGCCTCTACTACAACAGTGAAGTGAGCGGTCGGCAGATTCTTGAAGAGCTGTGTAATGGACTGGGCGCTTACTGGTATTTGAACGAAGTAAACGCCCTGGTAGCCCGCCAACACAAGCTCCCTGTGACCGCGGATGTAACGATCGTTGGCGATGACATCAACTACGACCGCTGCCGACTCACGGACACAGAACCTCCCTGGCGAAGACTTACCCTGCGCTGGGGGCGCAATTATTCCCCCTTATCAAATGTCGCGGCGGTGCTCGATGAAGAGGAGCCCGCCGAGGCTACACGGCTGCGCACAGAGTGGCGTGAAAGCCGGGCTGAACAGGATGTTAGCAACTACCCGCTGGCTGAACGGGTTACGCGTGACAGCGTGATTCAAGATGAGACTGACGCCGCTACTGAGCGGGATCGGCTCTTACAGCTGCGTTCTGAAAGGCGGGAGATATGGTCTATCGAAACGTCGCTCTCCTATGTGTCAGCCGGCCAGGTGGTGAGCGTTCAGCACCGCCGGTTAGAGGGCAGGCTGGGACGGTTGCTTGTAGTGGGTCGCTCGCCGACGCGTGAAAACTCAAACTTGGAGGTGTGGGTATGACGATGCGCGCCATTATGGATAACGAGCATGACAGGGCCACGCTGACAGCGAGCAGTGCACAGTCACCGGCTGAGAACACCCAGATGGCCGGCAGGAGTTATAGCTGGCGGGGGGTGACGGCGACTAACGAGCGGATAACGGCGATGTTAGAGAACCCCACCTTTATTTCATCGGTGGTCGTTTACGGCCACAACCTCAGCAGCGTGGGAACCGTGCAAGTGGAGTACCTGTTCGAGGGCGCAGTAGTGTTCGACACCGGGCCGGTTGTCGCCGCCGATATTATACCGCTGGGTGTTTGGCGCGCAGGCATTGATCCCTGGGGCGGCTCTGACCTCACGAGCTTACCCTCAATTCATTACAACGTCTGGACGGAGCCCACGCTAGTGGATGGTTACCGGATTACGTTTGACGACCCCAATAGCGAAGCGGGGTACATACAGGTGGGCAGGATTTTCTCAGGGTTACCTTACTCCCCTCCAAAGGATATGAACGTTAGCTGGGGGGTAAAGCTTAGGTGGGTGTTTAGAGGTGAAAAGAAGCGGACAGAATCTGGCTCGCTTCGGCATATCGGTGGGGGTGTCTCTCGTCGGCTAACGTTCGACTTTAAGCACCTGGACGATGAAGAGGCAGGGATCTTGACGCAAGAGCTACTCAGGGCGGGAGCTGGACAGGAAGTGTATATCAACATTTACCCAGAAGAGGGCGGTGTTAAAGAGGCTGCCCACGCGTTCGTGGCCATGCTTGACGGCGACTTTGAAACCACCAACGAGTTTCACAACAACTTTAGTGCGCCGCTGGCGTATCTGGAGGTATGACCATGGTGACAGCGCCCAACGTCCCCGATCTGCAAGCGGAAAACTTTAAGATCGGTGACCGTCGTCAAGCGGTGATCAAAGACAACGCTCGCAATCAGAAAATGCAGCAGTTTGCTGTTGAACTTGCCCAGATGGTGCAAGAGGCAAACGTAGAGTTTCAATTCGTCGCTGAGTCGCGCACCGACATTGCACAAAAAGCGGGGCTGGTGGCCGCCGACCGACAGGCGGTAACCGAAGCTAAAAACGCGGTTAATGCGGATCGTCAGCACGTCGACGAACAAAAACAGCTGATTGATACCACTGCTGGCGCAGTCAGCGGGCACGCCCAGCAGGTGGCTAGCGATAAACAGGTCGTGGCACAAAATACGCAAACCGCCACCGAGGCGGCAGGCGCGGCCAGCGACTCAGCCGGTGACGCCTTGGCGGCTAAAAATGCCGCTGAAGAGCTGTATGGTGACTTGGACGCTGTCAATTTTGCAAAAACGCAGTCACAGCAGGCGGCGTCTACTGCTGCCCAGCAAGCTGGATTGGCGGATACGGCGAGGCAGGGCGCAGAGCAAGCGCTGGCCGATGCACTTAAGGCGGCAGCGGATGCCAATGTTGATATTAACGCGGCGCTGGCTGACTACGTGCCCCGCAGCGGCGCCGACCTGGGTAGTAACGATCTAAAAGCCCGGCTCACTCATAACAGTGGGTACATGTACATTGGTGCCTACAACAGCTCATACGGCACCGGTCAATTGCGTGTCTACTGGAATGACACGGATAAGCAGCTAAACATGGGAGGCGCTGAGCTTGTCAACGTCAGTTTAAATGCCTCGCTACTAGATAAAGGAGCCATCCCCGCCGCCCGCATTGTATCAACCGCTAGCCGCACGTCTTCAGCAACAGGCACGATGTTGCAAGCCAAGGCCATGAATGACCACCTCACTAGCGGGGATCATGATGGGAGGTATTCGCGGCTAGAAGTTACCAATGTATTTTCCGGTGATCAGCGGATTGAAAAGGACAGGCCTTGGGTAACACTTAAAAGCTCAACCAGTAGTCTCAGCGGTGTTGAGCAAGCGGGCGGCATAACAATAGGAGAGAGCGATAATGCCAGTATCAGCGTTACATATACTGGCGATGGACGCGGACATATTGGCATGGGCTCCGTTGATGTTAATACCGGTGTTCCTGCTAACGAAGCCATAGAGCTTCATTACCAGAACCGAAACGTAACCTTTTTTGGTGATCTAGCTCTTCCCCGGAGTGTCACGCTAAAGGGCGCCGCTGATGGTTTGAGGATTAATAATGCCGCCAATGGTGGTGTTGAGATTGGCAACCGCAACGGTAGCTATACCCACTACACCAGCGACAACGGTAAACATTATTTTTACGGGGAAGTGCACACGCAAGGCGGTTTTTCTGGCAACGGTGGCGGCTTAACTAACGTCAATGCTTCACGGCTTAACGGCCAGTCTCGCAGCGTTAACGACGATGCTAATACGATTGCTGGGCGGGATTCTTCTGGCGATATAAGAGCAAGACTGTTTCGATCAACGTACACATCCACCAGCAGCAATATCGCGGTTATTTACACGTCTGCCAAGTCTGATGGTACCGACTTCATGCGCCCTTCCACACCTGCGCAGGTGAAGTCGGCGCTAGGCATTGATGGTGCTTACGCCCCTGCAAGCGGCTTTGATGCTGTAGGTAGTTACGCTCTGGCTCAGTACATGATCAATGCGCAGAAGCTTCGCGGCGCCACAGTTCCCGGAAGCGAGCTTTGCCCGGTTTTTACGGCTCAAAATAACGGCGCTTTTGTTATTTCAAGCTTGCGATTATCGGGAACTTGGATGTGCATGGGCAGGGCAGAGGGCGAGCAAATATCAAACACCACTCTTTGGCAGAGGATTTCTTAATGGAATACCAAAACCCAAGCTATACCCGCAACAACGAAGAGATTAACTGCGAAGTAAAGCACGCAAAGTACGGCTGGATTCCCTTCACTGCCCGCCCAGATGATGGAGAGGAATTTGGCCGGGAGTTGTACGCTCTGATTCTAGCGGATGCCGAAGAAGGTGCCACCACTATCGCTGCTTACACCGGTGAGTCCAGTGAAGAATTGGAGCTTCGTGTTTTTCGGGAGACTGCTACTGTCAGCGCATTTCAGGCGCACCAAGCGCTTGATGATTTTGGCTACATCGAGCAGGTCGAAACTATCATTGCCGACCCCGCTACACTCCCGAAAACTCGCAGGGCTTGGCAGATGGCTACCGAGTTTCGGCGGTTGAGCCCAACGGTATTAGAGATAGCGGCAGCGCTTGAACTGACTGACGAGCAGATAGACGAGCTGTTTGTGCACGCATTGTTGATTGAGGCCTAAGCCCCGTCCATGCAACACCCCACCGCCTTGAGGCGGTTTTTTGTGCCTGTTGTAAGAGATCTCTTACAAAAAAGTCAGCGATCTCTTACATAAGCGGTGCGGAAACGCTGCTACTGTGAAAGTGTGACGCCAGGGACGCCGCTAATAGCATGACGAATGCGTCACGCCAAGGAAGGTTAAGTGCAGATAAGGATTCAGGAAAGCCATGGACGGCACTCATCCCCCATTTGTACCAGAACCTATCGGCTGTAAACTGAGCAGCCACTCGATGTCCTCATCATTCACTGCGTAGTAGGATTCTTCGGTCATTGGGTTTTCGAAGCGCTCTGCTGATACATGATTAAGCACTTGTCCAGTAGAAAGATAAAAGCTAACAGTGCTGGCAAAATCGGCGTCCTTTCCGGATGAAGGCCGATGGTGCACCGGCCTGATTTCGGCAACTACATAATCATCGAAACCATCGGCATTCTGCACTGCTATCGTTCTTGACATCGCCTTCCCCTCAGCCTTGCCGGCCTATTAAGCTGATGTTACATCCAAGAGCATAGCGTGCGGGATCAACGGCCGCATCGTACTTTTTAATGCCAGTGTGTTGAATTACGTCTGCAAAATATTTAGTTGATTGACCAAGTCAGAAGAAGACGAGACCTCTCAGGCATGGATCTTTACGTGTGAACAACTGCCAGTTCTTCCCACTTTGTTGTATACCTAGGCGTGCGATGCTCGCAACGTAATTCCCAAGCATTAACTGTCCTAGGCATTCCCAACCGCACCGTGTTTTTGCCGTGCTCTCTGTTGAGCTTGTCCATCGTGGCCATCAGCCTTTCATTCCTGGCTCGTTTCTCATCGCTGATGGGTTCAGCGAGCAGGCCCAACTGCTCATTATTGTGATCGCAGAGATCCAACAACATCATGCCGCATTTCTGGTACCGGATCCCTTCCTTGAATATTCTTTCTAATCCAGCCATCGCGGCCTTGACCAGTTCACGGCTATCGTCAGTCGGGTGGGGCAGTGGCACCACTAGGCTTTTACTGTAGCTAGGTAGATCACTGCGAAATCGATTGGTACGCACGAACACCATAATCGCCTGAGCTAAACTTTTCTGCTTGCGCAATTTTTCACCTGCCCGGGAGGTGTGCACGCGGATTGCTTCGTGCAAATCTATTTTATTGTTGGTGAGGCGCCCAAAGCTGCGGCTGACCATGATCTGTTGTTTCGGCTGAGTCATATCATCAAGCGGGATACAGTCAACGCCGCGTAGCTCCCAAATGATGCGCTCCATGACTACCGAGAAGTGCTTTCGCAAGTGCTTAGGAGATGATTCACGCAACTGCCAGGCCGTTTCTATGCCTAGGGTACGCAGGCGAACAGCACTTCGACCCGCCACGCCCCAGATCTCAGTAACCGGCAGCTGCTCGAGGAAAGCACGTGTGTCATCGCTGTTCGGCCGCATGATGGCCACGCCATCGAACCCTTTCTCTTTTTTGGCTCGGTGATTGGCGATTTTGGCGAGCGTTTTGCTGGTACTCAGTCCAACGCTAACCGGAATGCCGGTATCCCGACGCACTTGACGTCGCATTGCCTGGCACCGCTCCTCAAGCGTATCTGGCGCGAATCCCTCGAACGATAAAAACGATTCATCAATGCTATACACATCAACGTGCGGTGTGTGCTGGCTGAGAACGTCGGTGACGCGGCGGCTCATATCGCCGTACAGCGCGTAATTACTGGATAGGAGAATGCACTGGCGACGAATGTCAGGATCGATCTGATGTGCGGGCATGCCCATGGCCACGCCTAACTGCTTAATCTCAGTTGACCTGGCAACGACGCAGCCATCGTTATTCGACATCACACCAACCGGCTTGCCTTCCAGCTTGGGATTGAATACGCGTTCGCAGCTAACGTAGAAATTATTACAGTCGACCAGGGCGATCATACCGAGAACCCAGGGGCCAGTGAGTGGATGTTATGCGTGACGACTCCCCACACCTGGCATTCTTTTCCGTCTAATGGGATTGGTCGGAACTCTGGATTAGCGGCAAAGAGGTAAGGGCGGTTGCCGATCGAGCCGAGTTTTTTACACGTGAGCTCACCATCAACACTCATAATCACGATGTGACCCAATTTAGGCTCGAGAGAGCGATCGACAATCAAGAGATCTCCATCGTAGATCCCTACACCGGTCATTGAAGTGCCCTTGGCGCGAAGGTAGTAGGTCGCGCTGGGGTGCTGAACCAGGTGATCGACAAGATCCAGCTCAGCCTCAAGATAGTCATCTGCCGGGCTGGGAAAGCCGGTGCGTACCTCGCCAGCGGCTAGAGGCAATTTAAGCGGAGGGTAGGTGGTATCTACGCGTCCTAGTACCGAGAGATGCATACTCATGCCATGCTCTCCTCGGGATTCCATGTGATACGTATATGCTCAGCGTCGTCGTCAATGGGGGTAAGCGTCACGTTCTCGACGGTGCCCAGGTCAGCAAGCATTTGTGCCCAATCTTCGGGGCTCTCATCTCCTCGGCGTTGGAGCTCGGCACAGTGCTTTGACTGCGCTCCTGGGCTGCCGATTTCTTTCTGAACCCGCTTGACTAGCTGCTCGTATGATTTTGACATCAGCGTCTCCTTAAATAACTGGCTATATATACAGTATTTGAGGCAGACGATAAGCGATGACCATCGTTGACTGCAAGCGTTGATAATATGGGGCGGGCTGCGAAGCTCAGGTTAGCGACGACGATTCAAGCATGTGTGGACGATGCCTCAGAACCCCACGTGTGCAGAGCTGACAGGGCGCTGTTGTATTGTGCAGGGATCTACGCTGAACGTGATGATGGAAGCATGGGTTGTGCAACTGCCACCTAACCCGGGGGGGAGTGCTGCTGAGCTATCGATGCTGGGCTGATTGAACATTGGCCTGTGGGCACGAAGGGCAGCAAGCCAGCATAGGGACAGGCCGAGGAAGCTAATTAATTCGACGTAGCTATCAACTGGTCGCAGAACCCGCGTGACTTTAAAAGTAAAATGTAGCTGCGCGGGTTCAAAATCTGCTTTTTCATAAAAAATCACCTTACTTCTCACTATCACCGGCGTGGTGAGCTAATGCAGGTACCGTGATAGGTTAAGGAATCCACTGTTACATTTGCTGGAATTCTAAGTGAAAACACATAGCTTTGCCCTTGGAACTCTGCATTCATCAAACTTGATCCTATGAACAGCTGAACCGGTTCATTGTCCCCAATCTGAAGAGTGTTGTTTTGGCCACCCATGCCGTCTCTGCTGATTATCAGCATTAAAGGAAGGTGCTCAAATTGACACGCAACAGGTGTCAAATTGTCTTCAGAGCTTGCAGTTTGAGCAGTAAAGATAGAGATAAATCCGACTACTAAAATGAAGGCTGCCTTGCTTGAGCGTACTCTCTTCATTGTCATCTTGATCCTTGCTTTAGCTAATTTTGAGCCTATCTTAACGGCAAATGCGACTCGCATGGCACTCCATCCGACTCTATTCGGCTTGCCCGTGCAGGCTGTTTGCGGATCTCATAGCCACAGCTCTCTAGATTTGGCCCAGCACCAAAATCAAACGTACAGCCGCAGTAGAGAACGACTCATTTTGGTCGTGGTAAATCTGCTGCTCAGCAATGCGTTTATCGGCATTGAAGGAGGAGGGTGGGGAGGCTACAACAGCGGAGACTGTGACTAGCAACATGCTGGCCACAACAATTGCAAAAAGCTTCTTCATTGACTGAAAACATCCGTGTAACTTGTTGATATTTATAGAACGATTTAGCCGTATTGGCTGGCGCTAAGAATAGGTGTTACCCATTAAAAATCAATAATTTAATGGAGGTGGAGCGTGAAAATGGGGTTGCAAAGGTCGCAGGTTCGAATCCTGTCGCTCCGACCAAGAACATATAAAACGGTCACTTAGCTAATTGCTACAGTGGCCGTTTTTGTTTGTTAGCGTTTTATAAGTGGCATATAGGTGACACTTGTCCGGAGTTTCTGGATGTCACGCCATCATCGTATTTGGAGATGTCACAGCAACCTCATGCTTGGCGGGCGCTGGGGCGATCTTGACGCCGCACATGACGATCCGGGCGGGCACCACATGCAGCTCCTCGCTGACCGCTTCACCGAAGACCTTCAGCGCGGTGTGCTGTCATCGTCACAATGGTGGGCGTTCTCGGGCAGTTCAAGGACGCTCCCCACCGCGACAAACCGGCCGGGACTAAATGCCGCTGAGTGGCCCGCTCGAAATCATCAAGACACAAGATGTGTTGTAGGCGGCGAGGCATTATGTTTCCTCAATAGCATCAGCCCGTCGCCAGACATGCTCATTAACCGCGGTAAGCGGGCCGCTGCCGATCAGCGTGCCCAGCAGATTATCGACTGCCAACTGTGCCATGGCCTCACGTGTTTCATGGGTCGCCGAGCCAATGTGTGGAGTCGTCACTACATTGTCCATGGCCGCCAGTGGCGAATCGGGTGGAAGCGGTTCCTCTACGAACACGTCAAGCCCAGCTGCACGGATTCCGCCGGAGTGGAGTGCCTCGATCAGTGCTGGCTCGTCGACCACTTTACCTCTCGCTATATTGATTAGGGCAGCCGTCGTTTTCATCCGTGCTAGAGCATCTGCGTCAATTAAGTGATGTGTATCGCTGTTATAGGGCACGCTGAGGCAGACGATATCTGCTTCAGCTAACAGGTCATTCAGCTCACGCCTTTTCGCCCCTAACTGCTGCTCAAGCGCAGGCTTGGATGAGGCGGCGGTATAGAGAATGGGCATACCAAAACCCAACGCTCCCCGTCGTGCAATCGCCGCACCAATGCGACCAGCACCCACGATGCCTAGGGTTTTGCCGTGTACATCAATACCGAAGTATTCGTGACCGATATGTGTTCGCCAGCCGCCATCGCGGACAAGGTTGGACAGTACGACTAGCCGCCGCTGGGTCGCCATGATTAGCATAAATGCTGTGTCGGCAGTGGTTTCGGTAAGCACATCTGGCGTATTGCAGAGTAGAATGCGGCGTTGATTCAGTGCCTTAAGGGGCAGGTGGTCAGAGCCCACTGAAATGGTGGATACCACTTGAAGCGCAGGCGCCTCGGCTAGCATTGCCTCATTGAGTTCTAGCTTACCGCCGATTAGGCCATGAGCTCTGGAAAGCGCTGCCATGAAATCAGCACGGTTTGATTCGTCCACGTCCTCGAAATAGTCGACCTCGGCAACCTCGGAAAGTGCCTCAAGCTGGGCTTCACTGAGCCGTCGTACAGCTACAATACGCCAAGATTTCGTTTGTTCATCCATGGCTCGCCTCACCTACGCCTTCCATCTGGAATCCTGTCGCTTTAAGCGAAGACACGAGTTCAGACACATGCTGCTCCTCCAGCTCTACTAAAGGTGGACGCACACGCCTCCAATCGTCATTGTCCGAAAAGTAAGCTGTCGCTGCCTTCATGCCAGGAATCAGTGGGTACTTTTCAAACAAGTCGCGTATAGCATTCAGGCTCTGCTGACGCTCGTCGGCATCGTCCTCCTGCCAATGCCTTGCCAACTCAACGATGGCCGACGGATTGACATTGGCAGTGGCACTGATACAGCCAGCACCGCCTGCTCGTAGGGTATCAAGCAAAAACCGCTCGCTGCCGGCATACACAGCAAAGTCTTGCCCAGCAAAGCGCTCGGTTAACCCTTTGGTGTGTGCCCAGTCTCCGCCGCTGTCCTTAATGCCAGCAATAATGCCCGGGAAGGCGTCACGTAAACGCTCGATCAGTTCAAACGAGAGCGGGACATGAGTGACCGGCGGGATATGGTAGAGGTAGATCCGTAGGCGCGAATTTGCGACACGGTTGATCACCTCACTGTAAAAGCGAAACAAGCCTTCATCGCTAACCCTCTTATAGTAGAAGGGCGGTAGCATCAGCACTCCGGCACAGCCAGCGTCCACCGCCTCGCATGTCACCGCCACGCAATCATCAATTGTACAGCTCCCGGTACCGGGCATAATCCTGGAGGGATCGACACCGCCATGCACTAGCGCTTTTAACAGCTCCTGTTTCTCGGCCACCGTCATTGAGTTGGCTTCAGAATTTGTGCCGAACACGGCCAAGCCGACACCATTTGAGGCCAGCCATTGGCAGTGCGCCACAAAACGTTGCGTATCCGGCGCCAAGTCGGCGCCGAAGGGGGTAATCACCGGTGACCAGACGTCACCACTCAATTGGGACATGATATTCTCCTTGTTGTTGTAAGGTCTTTATTGCCAGGGCTCGATGGCGTAGCGCTCAAGTGCAGCCTGATCAAAGCCAAAACCAAGTCCGGGTGCGGTGGGCAGTAGCAGTTGTCCGTCGGCAAACTCCAACTGGGTATCCACAAGGCGCCTGAAGTTAAGCACCTGATCGTCGGCAAAGAACTCGACCATCTTCACGTTGGGTGCCGATGCTACTAGGTGGATATGCAAGTCGTGGAACCAGTGCGGATAGATATCCACCCCATAGCTGGCAGCGGTGGCGGCAATACGTCGAAACTCAGTGATGCCTCCACAAACCGCCGCATCAGTCTGCAAAATCATGGCTGCTTCTTTGTCCAGCAGCTCCTTGAAGCGCCAGCGTCCCGCTTCGATTTCACCGGTGGCTACCGGAACTGGCGTGCGCTCCGCTAAGCGGCGATGGTTGTCGATGTCATCAGGGCTAAAGGGCTCCTCGATCCAGAACGGATTATAAGGTTCTGCCATGCGCATGAAGGCTAACGCCGACGGCAGATCCCGCCAGGCGTTGTTGGCATCCATCATTACTTGTACATCTGGGCCCACCGCCTCGCGAACCGCCGTCAAGCGAGCTTCCTCTCCCGCTAGGTCTTCTCGTCCCACTTTCATCTTTACCGCGGTGAAACCTTTTGACACGTAGCCTGCCATCTCTTCGCCAAGCATCGCGGGCGTTTTGCCGTCTAGGTAGTAGCCTCCGCTGGCATAAGCCGGCACGCTGAGGGTGTCGCTGGCGCCCAGAAATTTATAGAGCGGGAGTTTCGCTGCCCGAGCGTTACGGTCCCACAGCGCGGTATCCAAAATACTGATGGCACGCATCACCGAACCGCTGCGGCCATGAAGAAGCGATTCCTGATACATCGCTTGCCACAGTGCTTCGGTCGAATGAGCGTCCGCTCCCAACAGCACCGGCTTCAGCAGTTCCCGTACCGCATTTGCCACTAGTGAGCCAGCATTATTGCCGCCATAGCAAAACCCAATGCCTATATGGCCATCATCACCCACCACTTCCACTAGCACATAATCTCGCTTAAGTACCTGTCGATTAGAAAAGCTGGTGGGGTTGTCTAGCGGTACATTGACCGTTCGAGTACGTACTTCGGTTATCGTTGTCATGATGAATCCTCGAATTGAGAGTAAGGTCACTCAGGCTGAGTACGCTGGCGCAGTGCAATCCGCAGCCAGCGAAAGAGGGGGGTCGCTTGCAGGATCGAGAAAGCGGCGATGCATAACAGCACCACGGCAATGGGGCTGGTCAAAAAGATGCTCAGGTTGCCTTGCCCGATCAGCATTGACTGTTGGTAACTGGTCTCCATGACCGGCCCCAGAATCAGCCCGATCACCATTGGCGCTGGTGAGACACCGGCTTTGTTCATCCAGTAACCAAACAGCCCAAAGCCCAGCATCAGCCCAACTTCAAACAAGCTATTGTTGATAGCAAAGGCACCAATCACACACAGCGTGATGATGGAGCAGGCCACGAAGCTGTCAGGTACCCGCGTTACGCTTACACAGAGCCGAGTGAACAGTAGCCCCACCAGCAGTAGGCCTATGTTGGCGAAAATCACCGCCCAGATGAGGGTGTAAGTGACATCTCCATAGTCAGTCAGCAGGTTAGGGCCGGGCAGGATGCCCTGAACCATTAGCGCACCTAGCAGAATGGCAGTAGAGGAACTGCCAGGAATACCCAGAGCAATGGTGGGTATCAAGGCACCACCCACCACCGCATTGTTGGCCGCTTCAGGTGCAGCGACACCCGCAATGTCTCCCTTGCCAAAGCGACTCTTATCTTTGGCAAAGCGCTTGGCTTCGTTGTAAGCGAACCAACTGGCAGTATCGCCGCCGGTACCGGGAATTAGGCCAGTGATGATGCCGATGCCACTGGAACGGAAGATATTGGGTAACAAGCGGCGAATCTCAGCGAGAGGCGGAATCAACTTATCGGTAATTTTGCTTGCCACCTTCTGAGCACCATGGGCATTCTCGATCAATATCAGCGCTTGCGGGATCGAGAACAGACCGATCAGTGCGACGGTGAATTCGATACCCGAAAACAGGTTAATGACCCCGTAGGTCATTCTTGGCGTGCCGGTGATGAGATCCATACCTACTGTGCTCAACAGTAATCCCAGGGTGCCAGAAAGCAGGCCACTGACGACTGAGCCTTGTGATAGAGAGCCAATGATGGTGATACCCAATACGGCAATCGCGAACAGCTCGATTGGGCCGAACTTTAGTACCAGAACGCCAAGCAACGGCGCTGCAGTGAGTAGGGCGATGCCGCTCAGCAGACCGCCGATAAAAGAAGCGAAGAGCGACACCCCTAATGCCCTTCCAGCCTGGCCTTGTTGCGATAGCGGAAATCCATCAAGTACTGTCGCCGCGGCCGAAGGGGTGCCTGGCGTCTTCAATAGAATGGCGGCGATAGAGCCACCGTAGGAGGCCCCCACATAGAGCGAAGCCAGCATGCTGAGACCCGAGGCCGGATTCATGCCAAAGGTTAGAGGTAATAGCAGCGCCAACGCCATGGTCGCCGAGAGTCCCGGCATGGCGCCTACAAACAGCCCCAGCAGGGTGCCGCCAAGTATCAGGGAGATATTGGTGAACGTGATGACGTTGGTCAGGCCCACCAAAACAAGATTATCCATATGACTAGACTCCAGAAGCCTGCGTCAGAACCCCCCTCCCAGCGCGCTGCAATGTCTTTCTAAGCCATGCGAGCCGGGAATAAGGAGTGCTCTAATTGTCGTTATGAGGAAAACAGAGGCGGCAGTAGCGGGACAGGCAGGCCTAGAAAGCCAATGAAAACCAAACACACCACCGCGACCAACACCCCAATGCCTATGGCGGCGAAGCGCCACGAAACATGTCCGATCATCGCTAACGCCACGACCATGAAACCAACAGTGGCAATCAGGTACCCTGTTATCGAAATGGTGTAGAGGTAGACGGCGGCCAATAAGAAAATCAGCATTGCCTTCCATGGCTTGCGGTGCCTAGCTTGGCCGCTGACGCTCTCCTCCTCTGGTGCGGCAGTATGGGAGGTTGCTGCTCCCTCGGCCGAGAGCTGACGCAGGATACTGAATACTTCCTGGCCCACCATCGCCGCTCCCAATAAGGCGACGGCAACCGAATAGATAAGGGGCATGTTCGCCGCCTTAGCCGGATAGCCCATCGCAGTGATATAAAAGGTCGCTGCTATGCCAATGGCAAAAAATCCTAAGACTAGACGACTTATGTTCATTTCATACCCCTTTGTCGATTCGCCATTTCCCTCTGCCGGTTAAGCGACTTACTGGTTGACCTCATCTTTGACATCTGCCCAGATTTCCTCGAATTGGCCTTCCATGTCTTGCATCATCTGGCCGTAGTCGTCACCGGTCTGGATGTCGAGATTCATGGCACGTTCCTGAGCCGTCTGCTGGAATTCCTCGTTATCTTTTAGGGCTTCAAAGGCAGCAATCAGCTCATCTCGTGCTTCATCTGGAATGCCTGCTGGTGCGCTGTAACCGCGTGAAGAGCCGGCCACGACATCAATATCTTTCTCAATCATGGTGGGCACATCAGGCAGGATATCTAGACGCTCTTTGGTGAAGACGGCGAGGGGGCGCAGGCTGCCCGACTTAATGTGGCCATAGACATTACCAAGGTTATTGAAACTGGCGTCGACCTTGCTTCCCAGGGCTGCTGTCGCGGAGGGGCCATCGCCTTGGAAAGGCACTTTTTGGAAGGACAGCCCCGTTGCCTTCTCAATCATGATGGTTGAAAAGAAGTCATCACCGCCGACGCCTGAATTTGCCACTGTAATCTGACCGGGGCGTTCCTCGGCAGCAGCTAGAAAATCTTCCACTGTTTGATAGGGGCTGTCTTCCGGCACCACGATAACGCCTGGGTCGGTTACCACGTTGGCGATGGGCGTTAGCTCGTCGATTGAGTAATTAATAGCGTCATTCATGATGTAGTTCGTCATCAGCATCGGGGTATTGGTGATGCTGATGACGCTGCCATCATTTGCCGACTGTTGGGTTAGCCGCGTCCATGCAATCGCGCCTGTGGCGCCGGGAATGTATTCATTAATAAATTCCACGCCCAGGGATTCTCGCAAAAATGGTTGGGTCAACTGGGCCAAGGTATCGCTGCCTCCACCTGCCTTAAATCCTTGAAGCACCTTAATCTCATCGGCTGCTGAATACTCCGCCTGAGCGGCGCCTGAAAGTATCAGGGCGGATAGTAGGGACGCTGTGTAAATGCTACGGATTTTCATTGTTATTACCTCAAGTGCTGTTTGTCGTTGTGATGCACATGGTTGAGCAAGGCGTGCTTGCACTATCCAACGTAGTTGCACATCAATAATATTGTCAATAATATTATTAATAATCTTGCCAGCTAGATTTATACCGCCTAGCCTGAGGATCGAGAGCCGTATTTACGGACACCTCCGAGAAGCCGCGAATAAAGTAGAGGAAACCGCAATGAGCCAGAACTTTAAAAACAATAGCAACGGCAATGAGCGTCATGAATCGACATCTGAAGCCCCCACCTTGGGCATGTCCAACCGACTAACCAACTATGGCGATGCAGACTTTTCGCTCTTTCTGCGCAAGGCCTTCATTAAGGGCATGGGTTATACGGATGATGCGCTCTCGCGTCCGGTCATTGGGATTGCCAATACCTACAGTGGCTACAATGCCTGTCATGGCAATGTGCCTGGATTGGTCGAGAGCGTTAAACGTGGCGTCATGCTCGCTGGCGGCTTACCAGTAGACTTTCCCACCATTACTCTTCATGAATCTTTCGCTAACCCCACCAGCATGTACCTGCGTAACCTTATGGCATTGGATACGGAGGAGATGATTCGTGCCCAGCCGATGGATGCCGTGGTGCTGATCGGCGGTTGCGATAAGACCGTACCCGCACAGTTGATGGCCGCCGCTAGCGCTGGTGTTCCAACAGTCCAAGTCGTCACCGGCCCCATGCTCGCTGGCTCACACCGTGGTACGCGCGTCGGAGCCTGCACCGACTGTCGCCGTTACTGGGCCTCCTACCGTGGTAATGACATCGACGAAGCGGAAATTAACGAAGTCAACGACAAGTTGGTCCCTACCGTGGGTACTTGCTCGGTAATGGGCACCGCAAGCACCATGGCCTGCCTAGCCGAGACACTGGGAATAATGCTACCCAATAGCGCCACTGCGCCGGCTGTCTACGCTGATCGGCAACGCATTGCCGAACAGTCAGGTGCGCAGGCCGTTGCACTTGCACACGCAGGCGTTACGCCAGATCAAATTCTTACTCCTGAAGCTTTCGAAAATGCTTTGCGCGTACTGCTCTCCTTAGGCGGCTCCACTAATGCCTTGATTCATCTGACCGCTATCGCAGGGCGCTTGGGCATCGATATCGATCTTGAGGCATTTGACCGAATGAGCCAGGAAACCCCTGTACTGATGGATCTCAAACCATCAGGAGAAGGGTACATGGAAGATTTGCATCGGGCAGGCGGCCTGCCCACCTTGCTACGTGAGTTAAAACCGTTGTTACACTTGAGCGCCATGACCATCAATGGCCATACCTTGGGCGAGAACATCGATGCCGCCGTCCATCTCATCGATCAAAAGGTCGTGCGGTCAATGCAAAGCCCGGTCTACGCCCAGGGTGGTATAGCAGTCTTGCGTGGTAACTTGGCACCGTCTGGCGCCATTATTAAGCAGTCAGCTGCCTCGGCCGATCTTATGACTCACCGCGGTCGTGCTGTCGTGTTCACAGGTCTAGAAGACTTGGCTAACCGTATTGATGACCTGGGTCTGGATGTGCAAGCTGACGACGTGCTAGTACTACAGAACATAGGGCCCAAAGGAGCACCGGGTATGCCAGAAGCGGGTTACATTCCGATTCCCAAGAAACTCGCCGCTCAAGGCGTTAAAGATATGGTTCGCATATCTGACGGGCGCATGAGTGGCACCGCAGCAGGTACTATTGTGCTCCACGTCTCTCCAGAATCCGCTGAGGGTGGCCCGCTTGGGTTGGTACGCGATGGCGATTTCATATCGCTTGATGTTGCTAACAATCAGTTGAACCTAGAAGTGGATAACAAGGTGCTCGATGCTAGACGCCAACCCCTCAAGGGGGAGGAGGGCGGAGCGCCACTGCTGGGCTATCGGCGTCTGTTTATGGAGCAAATCCTTCAAGCCGAACAAGGGTGCGATTTCCGTGCCTGTCGGCCTGAACCTACGTGCCGGATACCAAGACAGAATGAAGCCTGAAAGCGAGTTTGATACACTTATTTTCCTTATGCACCGCAAAGAATGCTGAGAAAGCGATCATGAACCGAACTGCCCAGCCGCCCACTGTAAGTGGCGCCGAGACTCAACCCTCTACACCTGCAAACGGTGTCGATGACATCGTGGCCGCTGTAGAAGAGGACATTGTGCTCGGCCGACTGCACCCGCGTGAGCGGCTGGTCGAAGAGGCCATGATGGAGCGCTTCGACTGCAAGCGACACGTTGTTCGCCAGGCTCTCTTCCAACTCGATAACATCGGTTTAACTGAGCGCATCAAAAACAGAGGTGCTTTCGTCCGGAGTTATCCGCCGGAAGAGGTCGAGGACATCTACGCTATGCGCGAGATTCTCGAATTAGCTGCAGTGAGTAGACTGCCCCTGCCAGCTCCGCAGGAATGGCTTTCAGAGCTTGAAGATGTTCATCAGCAGCACAGCTCAGCCGTGAATGCTCACGACCTAAGGCAAGTATTCCATATGAACATCGCTTTTCACCGCACCTTATTCAGAGCCTGCGGGAATGAATATTTGTACGCTACTATTAATGAGTTCGCCCAGAAGGCTCATGGCATTCGCTTTATCGCGATTACGGATCGCGATGCTCTGGCTCAAGCCAGAAATGAACACCAATTGATGATTGACGCCATTCGCGACGAAGACCGCGAACGCTTGTCTGACCTGTGTCGCCAGCATCTACTACCTTCCAAAAACCGCTACTTGGCGCTTTATGCTGGCATTAAAGATTAAGTTTCACAGATTTTCCAAACCGTAGAAGCTTTTGTGTCACTTGAATAGGTTGTGAGTGGGTTCGGTTCTGAATTCAGCTAATAAGTGCAGCACCTGTGGTTTCTAGTGCTCCTGAGTATTCACCTAAGAACACCTGGGCTGGGGCTCGGTATCCCAGCCGCTTTCTTGGCTCATCGTTTGCGACTTAAAGAGTGTTACAGCGTAAGGGCCTTGGCAGCTGAAACAGGGATAAGCAAAAGCCAAATCAGCCTATCGCTGAAACGCTGCATCGAGGTTGGCCTCGTGCGAAAAGATCGCAAAACCGGCGTGCCGCGTGCGAATGTCAGAGCCCTATTTGATTTTATTGTGCATGGTCTGCGCTACGTATTCCCAGCTAGGCCTGGTGAAATTACGCGTGGAATTGCCACCACTTTTGCAGCACCGGTGTTAAAAGGCCAAATTTACAGTGCGGGTGAGTTGCTATTGGTTTGGCCTGACCCGCGAGGCAATAGTAAAGATCCGGCGGTAGAGCCGTTGTTCAAAACGGCAACTTACGCTGTACGGCGTGATAAAGAACTTTATGCGATGTTAGCGTTGGTAGATGCCATACGTTTGGGCCATCCCCGTGAAAGCAAAGTGGCCGCTGAACAGCTCTCGCAACATCTGATGACTGGTGCAAGGAGCCAATAATGATCCTGTTTGAGGATCAGCGCGCGATGCTTCGCCAAGTCGCCCAGGCACTCGGGGCAGGGTGGGCTACGCGCACAAGAATGACTGCCACATCTTATTCGTTTTTATCCTGCTGGCAGCACCGGTTTCCATTGAAAGCTCACGGTTACTGACTCAGTCACGGCTAGAGTGCGGCCAGAGTCAGTCCAGCGGCTTTTTCCTAAGCCTAGAACAGCTGTATATAGATAAACCAGAACATCTCAAAGCCACACAAGCGGCCTGAAAACACCGCCAACATCAAAAAATACGCCCCCAAAGCCCGCGTCTGCTTTATCGACACCCTGACGCGCCAGGCGGTCCGTGTTGGCATGAGCCCTGATAGTAAAGGTGGCGCTGTTATTGCCTCCATGATGCTAAAAGGCGATGTGTTGGTGATTACCGCTCAGGACGGCTAAACATTTGACTTCCGGGTTTGGTTTAAGGTGGACGGTGCTTCAGCGCTTGAGATTGTAGTGAGTGGGTCGGCCTTCCCATTATGAGATCAGGGGTGATGCCAGCACCGACACTAGACTATTAGTCTAGCGGGCTTCGTATTACTACGTATATCACTAGGTAGCCACAACCCCTAGCCTAAAGGAGCAATAATAACTAAAGCAGGAGAATGCTCCTTGAATGTGGCCAATTACCTAGCCGTCAATGCCGTTAGGTTTCCTCATCGTATCGCGACTTACCAGGGGGATGTGCCGGCGCTCAGTTACGCTGAGCTGGCTTGCCAAGCCCGGCGCTGGGCAACGTTTTTTGCCCGGCAAGGCTTAGCGCCGGGGGAGCGAGTCGCCCTCTTTCTGCCCAACAGCCCTGTCTATATCGAACTGCTATGCGGCGCCTGGTACGCGGGCCTGGTGGTGGTGCCGGTCAATGCCAAGCTGAGCGTGGCGGAAGTCGGTTACATTGCGGATGATAGCGGCAGCTGCATCGTGTTCTGCGAACGTGATGATGTAGCCCAGGCCCTCACCGACACACTCGTTTTGCCCCCCATGCTGCCGGAAGGTCTTGTTCATGAAGAGAGCTTCGATCGACCGGTTTTCCGTGCCCCTGACGCACCGGCATGGATATTCTATACCAGCGGTACCACGGGCAAGCCGAAGGGCGCGACGCTGACCCATCTCAATCTGGCGGCCATGTCGGCGTGCTATGCGGCCAACATCGAACCGGTGACGGCGCAAAGCAGGCTGGTGCATTTTGCCCCCATGTCCCACGGTTCAGGGCTGTATATCGTGCCTTACCTGATGGCAGGCGGCGCCAATGTCATTCCCGGTTCCTTGAAGTTCTCGGGTGAGAGTTTCGTGTCTACCCTGGCGGGCCATGACCACGTTTCCATGTTCCTGGCCCCCACGATGATCCGTCGCGTGCTGGACTACCTGGCGGCGCACCAGCCTGAGTATAGTGCCGCACATATCGCTACCATCACCTATGGCGGCGGCCCCATGTACGCCAAGGATCTCGAGGAGGCGTTAAGGGTATTCGGGCACCGACTGGTGCAGATCTATGGACAGGGGGAAAGCCCCATGACCATTACCTTCCTGGGCAAGGGGCAGCACCATCAACTGACGCCGCAGTGCTTGAGCGGGGATGCCGAGGGCTCGCCCTTGTTGCCAGTGGGCCAGTCGCATCCTCAGCTCGAAGTCACTATCCAGGATCAGGAGGGTAGCTGCCTGCCCTGCGGCCAAGAGGGGGAAGTCTGTGTGCGTGGCGATATGGTGATGGCGGGCTACTGGAATAACCCTGCCGCGACACAAGAAACGCTGCGTGATGGGTGGCTGCGGACAGGGGATATAGGCCATCTCGACCCGCAGGGTTTTCTCTACCTGACGGATCGCCTGAAGGACGTGATTATCAGCGGTGGCACGAACATCTATCCACGTGAAGTGGAAGAGGTGTTGTTGCAATTTCCCGGGGTCAAAGAAGTGTCCGTGGTGGGGCAGCGTGATGCCGAGTGGGGCGAGGTGGTGATGGCGTTCATCGCCTGCTCGGTCTCGCTCGATACCACGGCGCTCGATCAGTTCTGCCTTAACAGGATGGCGCGTTTCAAACGCCCCAAGTCGTACCATTTCCTCACTGACTTGCCCAAGAATGCCTACGGCAAGATCCTTAAAACCGAGCTGCGCAAGCGGCTCGATGGCGTCACCAGCTAGGGAGTTCGTTCCATGCGTACTTATATCATTGGCACCGGTGGGCACACACGCTTCGGTAAACTCGAGCAGTCGCTCGAACAGCTGATAGGCGAGGCCGCGGTCGAGGCATTGGCATCGGCACAGATGGAGGCAAAGGATATCGATGCTGTCTACATCGGGAATTTTAATAGCGGCATGTGTGATCAGGAGTTTCCGGCATCGCTGGTGCTGAACGCGCTGCCGGACATGCGTTTCAAGCCGACTACTCGGGTAGAGAATGCTTGCGCCAGTGGCTCGGCGGCGTTGCATCAGGCGATCAATCTGATCGAGGGGGGCCTGGCCCGCAATGTGCTGGTGATCGGTGCCGAAAAAATGACCGATGCCGATGCTTCCCGGATCGGTAAAGGGCTATTGGGGGCGAGTTACCAGCCGGAAACCCGGCATCAACGTTCGGGGTTTGCGGGGGTGTTTGCCGATGTGGCGGCCCGCTATTTCGAGGCCTACGGCGACCAGACGGAAGCACTGGCACGTATTGCCGCGAAAAACCATGCCAACGGGGTGCATAACCCTTATGCGCAGCTACAGAAAGACGTGGGCGTGGCGTTCTGTGAGGCTGTATCGGAAAAGAACCCGGTGGTGGCGGCACCGCTGAAGCGTACCGATTGTTCTCCCGTTTCCGATGGGGCGGCGGCGGTGGTGGTCTCGTCCAAGGATGTGGCGGATGCCGCCGCACAAAAGGTGCGTTTCCTTGCGCGCACCCAGGTCACGGATTTCATGCCCATGCAGCAGCGTAATCCGTTAGTCTTCGATGGTGTGACCAGAGCGTGGCAGAACGTGCTGCGCGAGGCCGACATGACGCTCGATTCGCTCTCGTTTGCGGAGGTGCATGATTGCTTCACCATCGCGGAGCTGATGATTTATGAAAGCATGGGCTTGACGCCTTATGGCGAAGGCGCACGCGCCATCAAGGAAGGGTGGGTGATGAAAGATGGCCGATTGCCGGTCAACCCTTCCGGTGGCTTGAAGGCCAAAGGGCATCCGGTCGGTGCCACCGGGGTTTCCATGCATGTCATGGCGGCACGCCAATTGCTGGGTGAAGCGGGCGGGTGCCAGATTGCGGATGCGCATACGGGTGCTGTCTTCAATATGGGCGGTCTGGCGGTGGCCAATTACGCCAGCCTCTTGCAACGTGTCGATTAAGGCCGGGAGCGGACAATGACAATGTCGGCGATGACAAATACAGCAACAAGCTCAACGGTAACAACGCCTCACGCGTCTAGAACCCTGCTGGTCACCGGGGCATTGGGCGGTATCGGGCGTGCGATATGCCACCAATTCGCAGGCCAGGGGGACTCGGTGATCGTTCATGACATCCGCGCTGAAAGCGATACGGTTGTTACCCGGTTCGTCGAGGAACTGCGCCAAGCCGGTGCGCCTGTTGTCCATTACTTTCAAGCGGACTTGAAGCAAATTTCGGCCATTGACGCGCTATTTGCGGATCTCCGTGAAGAAGGGCTGCGGGTCGATATTCTGGTCAATAACGCCGGTATTCAGAAAACGGCTCCCATACAGGAGTTTGATGCGGCCACTTGGTTGGACATTCTAGCGATCAATCTAACGGCGGTTTACCGGTGCATTCAGCACGCGGTTGAGGACATGCGCCATTCAGGATGGGGGCGTATCATCAACCTTTCTTCGGTACATGGGTTGGTGGGTTCCGCCAATAAAGCTGCTTATGTGGCTGCCAAACATGGTGTGGTGGGGCTTACCAAGGTACTGGCACTGGAGACGGCGACCCAGAATATTACGGTCAATGCCATTTCTCCCGGCTGGACGGATACGCCTATTCTGTGGCCCCAGATCCAGCAGCGAATGGCCCTGTTGGGAAGCTCACGGGATGAGGCAGTACACAATCTGGTGACGGAGAAACAGCCTACAGGCCAGTTGGTTCCTCCCGAGCATGTGGCGGCGTTAGTCTATTACCTGGCGGGTGACCAGGCGGCGCATATGACCGGCACCACGCTGCCTATCGATGGGGGGTGGACCTGTCAATGAGCGTGGTATGCCAATAATGGCATGCCCAGATAACAGCGGCGGTGATCAGCGATGAATGCAACGGTGCTAGGCAGAGATCTTCTTCAGGTGGCGTTTGAACATGCGCCTTGTGCCATTGTCGTCACCAGGAACCGTCGTGTGCTGGAGTGCAACCATGCTTTTTGTGATCTCTTTGGTTATGAAAAACAGAAGTTGATCGGCCAGTTGATGTTGAAACTTTATCCTTCTTATGCGGATTTCAAGTCAATCGGTGATCTTCGTTATAAGGATCTTTTGCAGAACAAGAAGTGTATTGATGAACGTTTCATGCGTAATAGCCGCGGAGAAGTTTTCTGGACTAAAACGATAGGTAATACGTTAACCCCCGACGCTCCCTTTGAACTAGCTGTTTGGTCATTCATGAAAATCAATGTGGGCCGGGATAAATCTAATGACTTGACCATGCGCGAACTCGAAGTGTCCAGCTATATAGCGAATGGTCATACTTGCAAGGAAATCGGTAGGATGCTGCATATATCGCATCGGACGGTAGAAGCGCACCGAGCCAAGATAATGAAGAAGCTGGGGTGTCGCAATACCGCAGAATTAGTATCAAAAATCATACAGTTGGAAGATTGAGCATGGGGTGGCCTGGCGTGTTTCAACCCAGTTCAGAGGGGGCTGTAAAACTCCCTACTTGGATACGTAGTACTACGTATACCGTAGCGTACCTGGAGCGGCTAGGATGAGTTATATGATGCTTTGCCAATAATGAATCAATAACACTAAGTATCTATTCCTGCCGAGAAAAACTCGGGTTTTATAATAATGCTAATAAAGCAAAAAGATGTCAGGAGTTAATCATGAAAAGAAGAGACTTCTTGAAGATCAGTGCTGTTTCCATTGGTGGCACGCTGACGCTGACAACGATGCCTAGTACGTTGTTTGCTCAAACAAGCACGCGGCTTAAGTATGATTCTTATGTGACCGAACACGCTTCTCCTTCGGTGTTGGATCGGTGGTTCCTGGAGGAGCTGGAAAAGCGAACCAACGGTGCCGTTGAAATCGATTATTACTGGGCGCAATCGCTCAACAAGGCGGGTGCCCACCTTGATGCCATCAAGCATGGTATTTCGGAAATTTCGTTGATCTCCCCCGGTTATTACCAGAGCGACTTGCCGGTTACCCGTGGCCTCGAGTGGTACTACAAGATGGATCGTGCGGATGCCCTACTGAAGGTGTGCCGCGATGTGTACCAGCGCTATGAGCCGTTGCGGGAGGAGTGGGAAACACGCCATAAATCCAAGGTGCTGTATTGGACGAACTGGTATTACTGCCCGCTGATAACACGCGATCCCATCCACTCGATCGAAGACCTGAAGGGTAAGCGGATTCGAGGTTATGGGGTGGGCACGGATGTGGTGGAAAGCCTGGGAGGGCGTGCCATTCCCATGGCGGCACCGGAGGTCTATTCAGCCCTGGAGCGCGGCGTGCTGGATGGCGCCTACGGCTTTGATTTCATTACCGCAATCAGTTACGCCCTGCATGAAGCCGCGCCGTATATCACCGAAATCGGCGCCGGTCCTCACGGCCCTTCGGCCACGGTGATCGGTATCGATGTCTGGAATCAATTGCCTGATGACGTAAAGCAAGTCATGCAGGAATTGGCCGATGAAATTTACCAGGGCAAGTACCGGGAAATCTATTCGGGCATCGCGGAAGACCGTGTACGCAAGGCAATGGCTGAGGGCGCTCAATTCTCGAAGTGGGACGATGAGCAAATCGATAGGGCGCGTCACCTGGTACAACCCGAGCAGGTCAATAACTGGGTGAATAACGTGGCAAGTGGTGCCGGTATCGATGGCGAGGAAATGCAGGGAATCATCAATGAAGCCATTGAACGCCATGATGGTACCGGGGAGCTGAAGACACCCTACGAGATTTATCAGGATATATCCTGATTCCTGGCGCTACTTCACAAATAGCTGCATTCCACCAGGGCTGCTGAATAGCAGCCCACTGCTTTGTCATGCCGTTGGAGTAACGCACGATGGGTGTATTAGAAAAAACAGACCCAAAACAGGCTGAAGTGAAAAAATTAGCTGCATTACGGAAGATAGAGTCGCGCTTGGCGAGTGTAACAGGCGTCATTGCTGCGGCAGCGCTGCTGTTCATGATGTTGTCTACTGCACTCGATGCAACGTCTCGCAGCTTGTTCAATTTTCCACTACCGGGTGTTTACGAGTTTTCCGAAGTTTCAATGGCAATCATTGTTTACCTGGGCCTGTTATGGGCTCAGCACGACAAAAAACATATCCGTGTGTCGTTGATAAGTGAAAACAGGTCCTTTCCGGTCAAGCAGGCGTGGGAAGGGATTGGTTGGTTGTTTGCGGCTATTTTCCTGTTGGCCATTACCGTGCCCACCATAGAGGGGGCTTATAGCTCGTTTATAGATAAGGAGTTCCGCTGGGGAATCGTTCAGATGCCTATCTGGTGGGTAAAAATTATCGTTGCTTGTGGTCTTCTGCTGGCCTTCATACAAATGACGTTACATTTCATTCTTGCTATCTATTCTTCCTTTGGGGCTGCTGATGAATAATCCTGGCTTGCTTGGCTTGCTTTCCGTGGGGCTTATTTTTGTGCTTATGGGGTTGGGTGTCCCTGTGTTCGCAGCCCTGGGTCTGGCGGGTATTGTCGGTATCGTCATGGTTCAGGATCTGAGCTATGTCTATAATGTCCTGCAGAATTTTGCCTTTGATGAAACGGCTGCGTACCTGTTAACCGTCATTCCGTTATTTATCATCATGGGTAACTTTGCCCTTCATGCGGGGGTTGGAAAGTCGCTCTTTCACGTGGCGAAGCGGTGGTGCGGGCATTTACCCGGTGGTTTGGCGATTTCCACGATTCTAACGTGCGCTGGCTTCTCCGCGACATCCGGCTCCAGCGTGGCCACTGCTGCAACGGTAGGCTCCATTTCGTTACCCGAAATGAAGGCGGCCGGCTACGATAAGCGCCTTTCGGCTGGCTGTGTCGCGGCCGGTGGTGTGCTGGGCGTGTTGATCCCCCCGAGTGTATTGTTGGTCTTCTACGCGGCATTGACGGAAGTGTCTGCTGGCAAGATGCTGGTGGCCGGTATTCTGCCAGGCATACTGTCAGTCGCCGTGTTCGTGGCCGGGGTTTTCATCATCTCTGTTCTGAAACCTGATATGTGCCCGAAGGGAGAACGGGTTGGTTGGAAGAAGCGCTTTACCTCGTTGCGCCGCTCTTGGCAGTTACTGGTATTGATCATTGTGGTACTGGGTAGCATCTATACGGGCTGGGCGACGCCTACCGAGGCGGCCTCGCTTGGGGCGGTCGCTGCCATCCTGTTTCTGCTGACTTCCCGGCAGGATAGATCGAGCAAGTTACAGTCGATTGGTACCTCTTCGCGTGATGCGGTCAACACGACGGTCATGATCATGATGACCATGCTGGGCGCGGGGGTCTACAGCTTCTTCTTGAGCTTGATCCGGATTCCGCAGTTGATCTCGGGCTGGGTGATCGACTTACCACTTCCCGCCATCGTGATTATCGCGCTGATTCTGCTACTATATGTCCCCATGGGCATGTTCCTGGATGCCTTTTCCATGTTGGTCATCACCTTGCCGATTCTCTTTCCTGTCGTGACGAGCCTGGGCTTCGATCCCATCTGGTTCGGTATATTGGCGATCAAGATGTGTGAAATCGGGTTGATCACTCCGCCGATAGGGTTGAACGTGTACGTCATTGCCGGACTGGATAAGGATACCTCGCTCACGGATGTCTTTTCCGGCGCTTCCTGGTTCATCCTGATGGAAGTCGTGACCATTGTGTTTATTTTCTGCTTCCCATTTATTGCCACCTATCTGCCCAATACGATGTAGGGCTTTATAAGCGCGTCTTTTCAGTAATAGGTATCAAAAGCAAGCACATGCGCAAGGAAGACAGAAAGCTACTATTATTTTACATGACTTGATGCAAGAGAAAATTCCTGCCATTGCTACCCAATGAGCCGGGTTTTGTTGACGCAGCCACCCGGCGCGCAATAACGGAACAGCGTTTTATCCCGGCTCGTAATGAGTTTGGGCCGCTGTTTCTTAGCTTGCGAAAAGGGCTGGATCCGAAGCTGCTTCAATATCGCGTCGGCGACCGGCACCGGTCGCCGACGCGATTGCTTAGGCCTGATCCAGGCTTGATTCAGATCATCCCCCACTAGCTCCCAAATCGGACATACCTTCGACCATCACGTGACAATATCGATTTTGCTAGCATAATTGGCACCAACACGACCCGGGGCGTCAGTAAAGATGCAAAGGCTTTAAAGTGGCCCATTTCCGGGATGGGAAACAGCCACTGGATATAGTCGTGGGTGTGTTCCAGCCAGAAGTAGGGGAGTGCCCAGATGTCTTCTAGTCGACGACGACCCTTATGATCGTGGCCTTCCCCGCGGTAAAATGCGATTAAACACTCATCATTTCCCATTATGCTCCCCGCACTAACGGTTCATCGAGTCCATGTAGCACCATTTCGCGTGCGTGGCGTTCGGTGTCTGGGTCAATTCGGGCATCAATTTGTTCTAATGCACGGACATAAGCTGTGGGTAATCCGTGTTCTCGTGCGCCTGCTAACACATGGTGCTTGTACCATGTATAGGGCTGCATGCCAGTAGCGGTGAGCTTGCCAACATATGCCTGTACTTCAAACTGCCCGTCACCAACCAGGTCGGTTACCGTCAGCCAGGTTTCATCGTAAGCAGCGTTGAGCCCTTCATAACGATCCAGCGTCACCTTATGGTGCGAAGCCACTTCCCAGACGACGCCGTAGACAGACGACTGCTCAGATGCCGTTACAATATCGCATTTGCCAGAGCCGTCACCGCCTTGCTGATGAAAGGCTAGGCGATACGCAGGCAGAACGGCGGTGGTCACAAAGCGTGCTGGGATCCTTGCAGCTAAGCGCTGGGTAGACATATTCGAGCCATAAGCAAAACAGAGCACCGTTATATTCTTTTCAATATGTTGGCTTCCATGAACAAGACTTTAATAGGTTTCTTGCGCGACCAGTGTGCGTTGGTAATGCGCGAGTACCTGTTCTGCATTCGCTTTTAGCGTTTCTCGCCACGCCGCAGGAGCCCGTACGTTGATATTGGCGCCCATGGCCATCAGCCACCACAGCGTTTGTTGGTCATCGGGCACCTCGGCTTCTAATTGTTGCCAGTTGCTGTCGGACAGTGGTGTCAGCCGCTGAGTTTCAGACAGTGGGGTCTCACTGAGTAGCCACGCAACTTGTGGCGCTACATGGGCGACAAGTGTGACGGGGGCTTTGCCTTGCAAATAGCCGAACGCTCCACCTGCTATGTAATTGTCTAAGTCAAAGCCGTGCAAAGGTCGCCAGGTCGCTTTACTTAGAGCGGCTGTTTCAATGCGGTGCATGGCGAACTGACGAATATCGTCATAGTCGTCCACTGTCGCAAGTAAATAGGTCACGCTGTGTCGGCTGACTAGCCCTTGAGGATGAAGGGTGAAGTGCTTTTTGGTTTTGGATGTGCGTGACAAGTACACGACATCCACCGGTTTCTGCTCTAGCAGGGCTTGAGAGACGATTTGCCACGTCATTTCATTAAGTGCCGCGGGGATAAGCGCTTTGCCATTGGGGATGGCACGAACTTTCCGGGCCCATTGGCTCAATCCGTTGGAGCTCATCTCATCCAGCAACCGCCTCGCATCCGTAAAGTGCGGCGATAATTGCCCAACGACCACAGGGGGCAGTAATCCTTTTAAATACTCTTCGGCAAGTACCAGCGTCAGCGCGCTCGGCACATCCAGCGCGGGCAGCTGACACTGAAAGTCGCGATCGAAATACCACTGATAGGGCTTCCGGCTATCATCACACCCGATGGGAAACTGCGTCGAGAGTTTTTGGCTCAAATCCCGCTGTAACGACCGAGTATCAATATTAAACCCGCGTTCAGCGAGTTTTTCTTTCAACATAGGAGTCGACATTTTCTTAGGATAACGGGGGATGAGTTGCAGAAGCGTCAAGTAGCGAAAAAGTGTATCGCGCGTATCAGACATAGTGACGCTAATCCTGGCTATAGGAATGAAAGCAGTAAGTTTATCGTGCCTCACAAAACTTAGCGACTCTCTCGGGTAGCGCATCGGGTTCCCGAGCAATCAAATGAGCTCGGCGTCGCCAAAGTCCAGTCATGCGCTGGTTTGGGGTGGCATGGGGGAGGTGCCCCCATAGTGCGGCAGGGTGAATGTCGAGAGGCATTTCAATTGACGTGTTTGGGTGTCCTTCAAGCCATCGATACACCTCCAAAGCGCCGCGGCCAACGCATACGGGAAATAGCAGTGCATTCAAAGGCAGGGGTAAGCCGAGAGCCAACAGCAGGGCGTTGACTTCATGGTCGCACGCTAGGTGCCAACGATGCCGGTTAGCTACTAGAGGAGCGGTTAAATGGCCTGCCACGCAATGCCAAATTAGGTGGGCATGTAAAAAGCGCCGAGATTCATCGGAGAGACTGGCGCTATAGCAGGGACAAAAATAGAGATGCCAGCCATCCGTGCTTGCCGTGGCTATTTGTTCCTGCAAAACAGGGGTCAAGATTAAAAATTCGCTGAGCAACTCCATAACAGGCAGTGTTTCTGCCCAATAGGCGCGATCCGCCTGCCACTTCGCCAACTCTTGCTGTGCATCCGCCGTTGCTGAAGATGAACGTACCAACGTATCCATAGCATGCCTTTCCTCAAGGGTGAGGTGTCATAAGCTACGTTAGGGGTGCGACAACTCAAGCCGCATAAAAGCGAAGAATACCCATTGCTGTTTCGATAGCTAAGCTTGAATGGGGAACTGATCTCTCCTGGGTGGTGTACGAGAAGTAAGCTGTAGCTTGGCTCGGCTTTCGCCATGAAGCTGATGCATGATCGCAACCATTCACTAACTGGCTCACACGGTTAAAAACCTCAGGTGGCTTTTGAGCATTTTTAACCTTCAATAGCAAAAGTATTAGTCTTCTGCTCTAGCAGCTAGTTCAATGTAATGATATCCTCATTATTATTAGATTAGATAGCTTATTATTAGTCTCGCATTGCGGCACAGGCTGTCGCAGCCTTCGGTTACTTTCTTGCCATTCCTTTTGTTGCTACTTAGTAAAACAAAGATTTTTGCTTGTTAGCCCTCTAAGCGCCAGACGCCTGTGCTTTTATCCGCGACGGTAAAATGGATTGACTGCCGTGTGAACGCCAATGCAACGAGGGATGTTACATCCTTGCCATCGAATAAAAAGGCCTGCTCCTCTAAAAATAGAGGAGGGAATACAGCTCAGCGAGAAAGATATTCGCGAAAAAAGAATTTGGCATCATGCCAGAGAGACGTGACTAAACCAGTTGCGCAATAGAAAAGTGGCTCAAGCCACTCATCAAAAAATGGAACATTAGGGATCATTAAAATGAAAATGCTTAAGTTGACTGCTGCTCTTGCCGCCGTATCACTGGTGACAGGCTGTGCCTCCATCGTTGGAGACAAAGAGCAAGGCATCACGATAAACAGCAGCCCGAGCAATGCCAATGTGTTGATCACCGATGAGCGCTCTATGCAGGTTCACTCGGCTACAACGCCGACGACTGTGCAATTGCGTAAATCTGACGGTAGTTACTTCGGTGGTAAGACTTACAATGTGGAAATCTCCAAAGATGGCTACGAAAGCCGCACTATGATGATTAATTCTAGCCCAAACGGCTGGTTCATTGGGGGCAATCTGATCTTTGGCGGCTTGATCGGTTGGCTGATTGTTGATCCTCTGTCTGGCGCTATGTATAACCTTTCACCTGACATCATCAATGCAACACTTGGTGAGAGTGTTGTTACCAGCGATGACGGTAATTCCGAGATTACGCTTGTTTTGGTTGAAGATGTGCCTAGCCATTTGCTTGATCAAATGGAATATCTCGGCCAAATCTAAGCCATTAACAGCACCGCCTCCGGGCGGTGTTTTTGTACTGTGATTTCAGGAACCAAATACCATGACTCATCGCATATTCGCATTTACTGCCGTTGCTCTTACCGCGGCGCTCTTAACTGGGTGTGGCTCAGTTGGCGTTCAGCCTGTCTCAATGGGGACCGCTAAACCTGCTAATTGTGAATTGAAACAGTACGTCAGTGAGCGCGATATTGAGCGGCCCTACGAAGTTGCCTGTATGATTACGTCTGAAACTGGCACTACGCTAGGGCATGATAAAACAGCCTCTGCCGCTATTAATAATGCGCGTGAGGAGGCTTGCGCGTGTGGCGCAGATGCCATTGTCGTCGAATCCTCCGAGGAAGAAGGAATCACGCTGTTTACCTGGGGGCAGGGAAAAGCACAGCTCAAAGCTGTTCGCTACCAGGATTAAAATAAGCCCGTCTGGTGCGCTAGACGGGGTATTTGCTCTATACATAGGATTTAAAACATGGCGATGAAAAAATGGCAGCCAACTATAGCCCTAGTGTCATGCTTAATATTGCCAGTGGCAGCAACTGCACAAAGCAGCACTGAGGATGAATATACCGGCCGCTTTGGTAAATGTATGGATGCCTCTGGTGGAGTGACTGTTGAAATACTGAACTGCATTGCTGATGAGTTTGCTACTCAAGATGCACGTTTGAATGGCGCCTATAGCGATGCCCGACGCGATCTTTCCGAAGAACGCCAGCAAGTGCTGTTAAATGCCCAACGTCACTGGATCACCTATCGTGATGCTAATTGCGACTTCTACGCCACTATCGGTGGCACGCTCGCACAAATAGCCAGCAACGATTGTTTGTTAAGAGAAACCGCCATGCGCGCTGCCGAGTTGGAAAATATGGTGGGGTGGTAAAGCTAAGGTCTTGAGTAGGCACTAGGTCGTAGGCTGTTGCAAATTGGTTTACAGTAATGCTCTGCACGTTAATAGGGTAAACCTCTTGTGACGCTTTCGTTTAGCTACAACTCAGACCTCATTGGCGGTGGATTGATGGTGCGTGAAAGCCGTGCAGTTGCAGCGCTATTGTTGGACGAGGTAGACGATGCACACTGGCATCAAGCCATCATCGTTGATAACCGCCTACAGAAGAAACGCCCAGCGACAGCCAAGCGTGCAGCGCAAGCCATTCGTAAGCGCTTAGAGAAACTGGAACCCTCTTTTTGGAAAGCCCTGCACGACGGAGATGATCAGCTAGCGTCGCAGGTATCCTTTTGTGCTGCCATGGCACGCAACCTGCTGCTGGTCGAGTTTCTCGAAAGCGTGGTGGCCGATGCGTTTTTAACGCGGTCTGAAAAGCTGCTAGCTTATCAATGGGATGAGTTTCTTGTCGAGCGTGCTAACCGCGATGCAGCGATTGTTACCTGGGCAGAAAGTTCAAGGCGCAAAATGGGCCAGGTAGTGTTTCGGATGTTGACAGAGGTCGGCATATTGGATTCCAGTCGATCGCGTCGACTTCAGTCTTTCTTGCCCCGCCCCGAGCTGAAGATGCTGCTTGAGACCCACCGCCATACCCGTTTGCAAAATTGTCTTCAAAAATTGCGCTAGCATTTATCTGTTGGGCAAAACTCATTATTGAACTAATGAAAACTAAGTAGACCTTGCGGCTATGGCTGTAAGCAACGTAATCTTGCCCAAAACAAGCCCGACATAGAGACGCTCCGCATGCCACCTAATGAGCAGCACCTACCACCTACCAGCGTTATGTTCCATGAGGATGACCAGCTTCGGGCACGATTAAACCAAGTCGCCGAGAAAATCGCTCGACCGGATTTTTTAGCAGGCCAAGGGTTAGGTAACGAAATTGGCTTCTGGATTTTTGATTACGCTCCTGAGCACGAGCTTCAGGTACGTGCCTATCTGAACTTCCTTCCTTCGCTAATGGCGCGCCAGTACGCCCATGTCAAGGTGGCGCAGGTTAACTTGCTTCACGTGCTCAAAGACTATCTGACGGAGCGTGGCTTTCTTGATAAAGCCATTGCCATGCAGAAAAACAAAGGCGATGCAGCACTGCTTAAGGCACTACGTGGGCCACTGCACATGGATAAGTTCGCCCCTTACCTCATCCGACACTCTTTGTCGCATGATCCTGATATCGTGCTATTAACCGGTGTCGGTAGCCTATGGCCAATGGTACGAGCGCATAGCTTGCTGAACGCTCTGCATGGCCCGTTTGGGCATAAGCCTTTGGTACTGTTTTACCCAGGCCGGTACGATGGGCAAACGCTGACACTGTTTAATCAGATTAAGAGCAATAACTACTATCGCGCTTTTGCGCTCGTGCCCTAGCACTGGAAATGAGCACAAGATAGCAAACCGTGCAGCGTGTTACGTTCACACGTTAATGACTGTTACCACGAGTGATATTTCCAAGCTGCGGGAGCTTCGCGGTTTAGGTAACAGACTGTTTTTAATAATTTTATAGGTTTAAACATTTACAGGACTGATATGCGCATTCAAGAGCTTTTCCTCAAGCCGCTCAGCCGGTCAATCAATGGTGTTGTAAAGGCTGATCAGCGTGACCAGGAAACCATCTACCAAGAGCTAGATGAGTACGTGGTCACCAATGAGCTAGAAAAGCACTTCCGCGCCTTTTTTGAGTCTTACACCACTCCGTTAGATGACCCCTCCATCGCCAACCGCGTGGGCGTCTGGGTTAGCGGTTTCTTTGGGTCGGGTAAATCGCACTTTTTGAAAACGCTCTCTTATCTGCTGGAAAATACCGAAGCTTTTGATGCAAACGGCCATGCCAAGCGGGCGGCGGATTTCTTTGATGAGCGGAAGCTGGTGGACAGCTCCATACGGGCTGATATCACTAACTCAGTACGCGAACCCGCCCATGTGGTGCTGTTCAACATCGACAGCAAGGCCAGCTCTAATGACGATGGCAACCCCATTCTCAACGTCTTCCTGCGCGTATTTAATGAACACCAGGGCTTTAGCTCTGATTATCCGCACATTGCCCACATGGAACGCCACCTAGAAAAGCGCGGCGTGTATGAGCGCTTCAAGCAGGCCTTTAACGAGGCCAGTGGTATGGTGTGGGAAGAGGAGCGGGACGGTTACCAGTTCTATCAGGATGATATCGAGCAAGCGATTGGCGCAGCGCTCGATCTTTCCCCAGAGGCGGCGCATAAATGGTTTGAGGAGTCTGAAACCAACTTCAGTGTCTCGGTGGAAAACTTCTGCCACTGGGTGAAAGAGTTTTTGGAATCCCAGTCAGCTACCCAGCGCATGGTGTTTATGGTCGATGAAGTTGGCCAGTTCATTGGCAGCGACACGCGTTTGATGCTTACCCTGCAAACGCTCACCGAAAACCTGGGCACGATTTGCGGTGGTCGCGCTTGGATTGTGGTGACGTCCCAGGCGGATATGGACGCAGTGCTAGGCGAAATGACAGCCTCAAAGGCCAACGATTTCTCCAAGATAGCCGGGCGCTTCAAAACCCGTTTATCGCTCTCAAGTTCCAACTCTGACGAAGTTATCCGCAAGCGCCTGCTGGTGAAAACCGATCCGGCACGCGCTGAGCTGGAAGGTGTGTTTGAAGCCAAAGGTTCCATCCTGCGTAACCAGCTGACCTTTGACCGCTCCGGCCCCACGCTGAAAAATATTGAAGGCGTGGATAGCTTTATAGCCAACTATCCCTTCGTGCCGTACCACTTCCAGCTGGTGCAAAAAGTCTTTGAAGAGATCCGCAAGGTGGGGGCCACAGGCGCGCATCTTGCCTATGGCGAGCGCTCAATGCTCGATGCTTTCCATATGGCCGCCAAAGCCGTGCAAGAAAAATCGATTGGCGCGCTGGTGCCGATGCACTGCTTTTACACGGCGATAGAAGGCTTCCTCGATACGGCCGTAAAACGCACCATCGATCAGGCCAGCGAAAACCCCGTGTTAGACGCGTTTGATGTCGAAACGCTGCGCACGCTGTTTATGATTCGCTATGTGGATCTTGTCAAAGGCACGGTCGACAACCTCGTTACGCTATCGCTGACGCAAATTGACGATGACCGGATTGCCATTCGTGAGCAATTGGACGCGACCTTAGCGCGACTAGAAAAAGAGAGCCTGATTACGCGCAATGGCGATGAATACCAGTTCCTCACCAATGAAGAGCGCGACATCACCCGTAAGATCAAAGCCACGGAAGTCACCAGCAGCGACGAAAACAAAGAGCTTTCCAGCCTGATCTTCAAAGACCTGCTGCGCGACCGCACCAAATACCGCTACCCGGTCAACAAAACCGACTACAGCATTGGCCGTTATCTGGATGGCCACACCCTTGATGGCCGCTACCAGAGCCAGCTAAGGGTGGAGGTGGTCTCACCGCTAGACGTGGAGTACGTGCAACTAAGCGAAGCGGGCTGCATTCACAAAAGCGGCGATAACGGCGGACAGGTGCTGATTAAGCTGCCCGACGACAAACGCTTTACCGATGAACTGCGCACTCTGCTTAAAACCGATAAGTTCATCCGCCTGAACCTGTCGGCCAACGACCATAGCGTGGAGCGCATTCTGGCCGACCGTGGCCGTGAAAACCAGGAGCGCAAAAAGCGTCTGCGGGTGCGCTTGGAAGAGATGCTGCTGGATGCGGACGTTTACGCGCTCGGCCAAAAGCTTGATCTCAACCGTAGCCAGCTCAATACTCGTTTGGATGACGCCTGTCGCTACTTGCTGGAAAACACCTACAACAAGCTTGGCCAGCTCACGGTTCTTAGCCCGGAACCCATGCGCGAGCTGCAAGCCGTTTTAACCGCCGATGACCTAGGCACGCAAAACCTTAACCTGGATGGCGAAGAGGGCAACGCCCAAGCCGTAAAAGAGGTAGAGCAGTATATCGCCTTGCACAGCGGCGAGCCGGTGCCGCTTAACCCGCTGATTGAGCGTTTTAGTAACCGCCCCTTTGGCTGGCCTGAAGGCGAAACGCTGCTGATTCTAGGCCGCCTGCACGCCGCAGGGCGCTTAACCTTCCACACCGCAGGCCCTGCGCTCAGTGGTAAAGAAGCTTTCGAGTTGCTTAACAACGCCCGTCGGCGCAGTGAAGTGCGCATTCAGAAAAAGCGCCAAACCGAAGATGCGGTGCTCAACAAAGCCCGCAACCTCACCAAAGAGCTGTTTGGCCAGCTAGGCCCCACCAGTGAAAAAGAGCTGTTTACCTATTATGTGGACCGCTTATCCCACTGGCGGCGGGAGTTAGAGGCGTATAAAAGCAAAACCGACGTGGGCAACTTCCCCGGCCGCAACGCCATAGATAGCTCACTGCGGGAGGTGGAGCGCCTGCTGCGCTTAGACGACAGCTTTGATTTCTTCAAAACCGTCGCCGGCCAGCAAGACACGCTGCTCGATGTCGAAGAAGACTACCGCGACCTCAACGACTTCTTCACCAAGCAGCTCACCACCTGGCAGCAGCTAGAACAAGCGCTCAATCGGTTTGCCGTTAACCGCCTAGAGCTTGAGAAAAACACCCAGGCCCAGCAAGCGCTGGCCGAGTGTGAGCGTATTTACAGCGCCGAAGCGCCCTACGCCATGCTCAACAAGGTGGATGGCTTAGTACGCACGCTGGATGACATTAACAGCCGCCTAGTGGATGAAAAGCGTCAACACGCCATTGCCCGCATCGACACCCGCATTGCAAAGGTGAATGCTGAAATAGCCAAAAGCGGCATCGGTACCGCTGAGCTAAGCAACCGCTTGCTGCATCCGCTGCAACAGCTTAAAACATCGGTCAATCAATCGGTCAGCGTCGCGCAAATCTACCAACTGCAAACCGAAACTGCCGTTGAGTTAGAAGAAGAAAGCTTGGATGCGCTTCACCACGCCCAGGCTGAGGTGGCCAAGCGGCAGCCGCTCGCGCCTGCGCCTGCTGTAGGCGACTCCACCGCGCCGAAGGCCACCCCAGGCAGCCAACCGCCCGCAGGGCACACGGCGCCAAGGGATAAAACTTACGACCCCCACACAGCAGCAGCCCCGGCGGCGGTGAATGCCCCCAAACCCGTGGCAAGGGTTCGCGTAAGCGACGTACTCAGCCGCGTGCATAGCGGTGTGTACCTGGAAAGCCAAGCAGAAGTTGATGCGTTTATGGACGAGCTGAGAAAAGAGCTGGAAGGGGCAATTTCAGCGGGCAAGCGTGTGCAAGTGCGTTAATGTTCGAACGATTTTTGTTGACACGGGCAATGTGCCTGTTCAGTGTTGTCCCGTGTCCTAGGACGTGGGACGGGGTGGGGCGAGTCAAAATGAAAAGTCAAGATATTGGTTTGCTGCTCAAGCTAGTGTCACTTAGGCATCGTGAGGCTGCGTTAAGCGGCCACCAACATATAGGGAAGGCGCAGCTGTCGCTTCCCGATGGCTGGCAAGACTGGGAATTATCAGTAGACGATACACAACACGATGATGAAGGCTTGTGGCGTTATGAGGAAGAGCGACTTAAGGAGAGTTACAGCGTAAGAGCTCTGGCAACTGAAACGGGAATAAGTAAAAGCCAAGTTAGCCTATCGCTGAATCGCTGCATCGACGTTGGCCTCTTGCGAAAAGATCGCAAAACAGGCGTACCGCGTGCAAATGCTAGAGCCTTATTTGATTTTATTGTGCATGGGTTGCGCTACGTATTCCCAGCGAGGCCTGGTGAAATTACGCGTGGCATTGCCACCACCTTTGCAGCACCGGTGTTAAAAGGCCAGCTTTACAGTGCGGGTGAGTTGCTATTGGTTTGGCCAGACCCACGAGGCAATAGTAAAGGTCAGTCGGTAGAGCCGT
>NZ_JAINWD010000038.1:0-14827 GCF_021021315.1 Halomonas sp. IOP_14
AGACCCACGAGGCAATAGTAAAGGTCAGTCGGTAGAGCCGTTGTTCAAAACAGCAACTTACGCTGTACGCCGTGATAAAGAACTTTATGCGATGTTAGCGTTGGTAGATGCCATACGTTTGGGCCATCCACGTGAAAGCAAAGTGGCCGCAGAACAGCTCTCGCAACATCTGACGACGGATGCAAGGAGCCAATAATGAGCCTGTTTGATGATCAGCGCGCGATGCTGCGCCACGTCGCTGAAGCGTTGGGAGAAGAGCTTCGTGAACAAGTCGCCTTTGTAGGTGGGTGTACCACAGGACTGCTATTGACGGATCCCTTTACCCGCGAGCAAGTGCGTAGCACGGATGATGTTGATCTGATCATTAGCGTCATGACGTATACCAGTCTGCAACAATTTAAGGAAAAACTGAAAGCGCATGGCTTCAAGGAGCCTTCTCCCATAGACGAGGACATGCCTATCTGCGCGATGAAGCTGGGTGAGTTACGAGTAGACCTGATGCCAGATAACGCAGAGGTACTGGGGTTTAGCAACCGTTGGTACCGCCAGGCGTTGGAATGTGCTGAGCCAATATCGCTAGGTGATGACCTGATGATTCGCGTGGTCAGCCCACCGCTTTTTGTGGCGACCAAACTAGAGGCTTATAAAGGGCGCGGCAATAACGACCCATTAGAGAGTCACGACCTCGAAGATATCCTCAATCTCGTAGATGGTAGGCCAGAGCTTTTAGACGAAATACGCTCAGTAGACGCTGCGCTTCAAGATTACATCGCGCAGGAGCTGTCTCAGCTTCTTGAAGATGAGAACTTTGCCTATGCCGTTCAAAGTCAAGCAAGAGACCCAGGCCGCGAAGAAGTGCTCTTTGAACGGTTAGAAATGCTAGCTGGGGAGCGGCGTTAATGCAGCAGGCTAGTTGGTTCAGCCGCCAAGGGGGTGAGAGAGCACGCAACAGCGATGCAGCCGCAGTGATCCAGCGTGAGCACACTCTGTTAGCAGTGCTGGTAGACGGTGCAGAAAAAGGCCCCAATGGCTTAGAACTTGCTCGCCATTGGGCCAATGTCTCGGCTCAGGCGCTCTTGCAAACGCCTAATGGTGCGTCGTCTGAAATGATGAAACGCCTCAGAGAAGAGCAGCAGCGCCTGCGGCACACGTTTCTTCATGATATTGCCAGCTATTGCATGATGGCACTCGACCTTAAAACGCGGAAAGTGCAGCTTTGGCACTGTGGTGACTGCTTGGTGGGCGTGCAGCATGGAGAGGAAATACGCTGGCTCACAGCGCCCCATACCCTAGCTATGCAGCCGGGTTTATCGCCCCTGAGCAGCAATGACGAGCATTTAGCACGTCAGCAACGTTTAACGCGATGCCTGAACGCCAGGAGATTCACCGCCCCTGATCATTGCATGCTTACCTTACCGCCGGGCCAAACGCTTCTGCTTGCAACGGACGGTTATTGGCAAGAACACCTGGAAGTAGGCACACCAATACTGGGGCTATGTGATGATGCCAGCCTGCTTTCACTGCCTACTGAGGGCAGGCTTCATGGCTATATAAGCCAACACTCAGATACCGATAACTTCAACGAGCAGATACACAAATGACCGCGACATCTATTCGTCTGAATAACCGGTTGGCAATACCGGCTTCCATTAAAAGCACTGGCCCAGTGACTCAGTCACTGGGCCAGTAAGCAGCACGGCTAGAGTCAGCCCAGTAGATTGCTCGCACGCCTTTAACAGCAACGTACAGAAAAACCAGAACACCTCGGCCAAGCCACGCAGGCGGCCCGATAAGGAATTCACCATGAACACCGCCAACATCAAAAAATACGCCCCCAAAGCCCGCGCCCGTTTTATCGACACCATGACGCGCCAGGCGGCCCGTGTGGGCATTAGCCCAGATACCAAAGGCGGTGCTGTCATTGCTCCCCTGGAGCTAAAGGGCGATGTGTTGGTGATGACCGCCCAGGATGGCCAAACCCACACCGTGCCCGCCCACCTGAAAGGCGCACGGGAAGCGCTGGCCGCGTGGGTGCAGCGCGATGGCTTTACCCAAGCGATAGAGCAGGCCGCCTATAGCTGGTTCAACCGCCTGTGCGCCATTCGCTATATGGAAATTCACGGCTACCTAGACCACGGCCGCCGCGTGCTGAGTGGGGCAGGGGGCGAAGCCGGGCAGTTCCAGATTCTGGATGAATGCTTAGAGGTAGATTTACCAGGGTTAGACACCGCCCGCGTGCGCGAACTAAAGCTCGACGGCACCCAGGATGAAACCCTCTACCGCGAGCTGCTGCTGGCCCAGTGCCACGCCCTGCATGAGGCCATGCCATTCCTGTTCGAACCGCTGGACGACGCCAGCGAGCTGCTGCTGCCGGATAACCTGACCAAAACCGATTCGCTGATTCGTGAGCTGGTCGAGGCGATTCCCGAGGAAGACTGGCAGGATGTAGAAGTGATTGGCTGGCTCTACCAGTTCTACATCAGCGAGAAAAAAGACCAGGTGATCGGTAAAGTGGTGAAAAGCGAGGACATTCCCGCTGCCACCCAGCTATTCACCCCCAACTGGATCGTGCAATACTTGGTGCAGAACTCGGTAGGCCGCCAGTGGCTGCAAACCTACCCAGGCTCGCCACTCAAAGGCCAGATGCCGTACTACATCGAGCCCGCCGAGCAGGAGCCAGAGGTACAGTCCCAGCTGGATGCCATCACCCCGGCCAGCCTCGACCTTGAAACCATCAAAGTGCTCGATCCCGCCTGCGGCTCCGGCCATATTCTGGTGGAAGCCTATAACGTGCTGAAGGCGATCTACGAAGAGCGCGGCTACCGCACTCGCGACATCCCCAAGCTGATTCTGGAAAACAACCTATTCGGCTTGGATATCGACGACCGCGCCGCCCAGCTGGCGGGCTTTGCGCTGCTGATGAAAGCCCGCGAAGATGACCGCCGCATTCTCACCCGCTTGATTGATAACAAGGTGCGCCTAAACGTGCTGGCCATGCAAAGCAGCCAACACCTGGAAGCCAACACCCTATGGCGGAATCTCAACCTAACCGGCGACTGGCACCAGGGCCAATCCCAAAGCCTGTTTGAGAGCGAACAGCAAGACCTTTCCAACAATGATGCTACTTACAAGCTGATTGCCGATTTAATCGAGCGCTTCCAACATGCCAAAACCTTCGGCTCGCTGATTGAGGTGCCCAATGAGTGGGAAGCGCCGCTCAAAGTGCTGCTGGAAGACCTTACTGAACTCATCAACAGCGGCGATATGATGCAGAAAGCCGCCGCCCAGCGGTTGGTACCCATCGTGCAGCAGGCGTGGGTGTTGGCGCAGCGGTATGATGCGGTGATTGCGAACCCGCCGTATATGGGCAGTAAGGGCATGAATAAAGCGCTGAAAGATTACGCGAAAAGCGCTTATCCCAACAGCAAGCCTGACTTATTTGCCATCTTCATGGAACACGCTTTCAGTCTGCTGGCACCGCTCGGCTACAATGCTCAGATCAATATGCAGTCGTGGATGTTTCTATCCAGCTACGAAAAGCTGCGAGCATGGCTGATGGAAAAAACCACCATCATCACTATGGCCCACCTTGGCGGCAGGGCTTTTGACAGCATCAGCGGAGAAGTCGTATCTGCCACCGCTTTTGTGATGGAGAAAATAGCAAAGCCTAACTATTGTGGTGTTTATTTACGGCTCGTGGATGGAAAATGCGAAGCTGAAAAGAGCGCTTCACTACGAGAAGCCGCTCAGAGTCGCGAATGCAACTGGCTATATGAAGCAAAGCCGAGTGATCTGATAAAGATACCCGGCAGGCCCATAGCTTATTGGATTGACGATGTTACATACAACAATTTCATATCCATGGGCGCTATCGGTGACATCGCAGAAATTAAAGTGGGCATGCACACGGGGTCAAACGAGATATTTGTCCGATATTGGCATGAGGTGGGCTTCTGCAACATAAAGCTAAATTGCAAAAACAACCAGGAATCAATCAATTTTGATACCAAATGGTATCCTTATAATAAAGGTGGGCAATGGAGAAAATGGTATGGAAACAGAGATCTAGTTGTTAACTGGGGGAATCAGGGAGAAGATATTCACAGATTTCATGGCTTACCCAAGTATTATAATGGCGCTCCAGTAAGAGCCAAAAAATATCAATTCAAAGAATCTATAACTTGGTCAGATATCGCAACAACCAAGTTCGCAGCCAGGTACTCTCCTGCTGGAAGCATGTTTGACGTAAAAGGGTCTTCAGCTTTTATGGATAAAGAAAAGCTGAATGATGTTCTTGCGCTGATGTGTTCTCCCAAGATTGTAGAGTTTATGGAAATGCTCAACCCTAGCTCGACATTTCAAGTTGGAGACATAGCAAGGGTTCCTTTTCCAAAGCATGGGTTTGGCTCAGAAAAAATCAATTCCAACGTGGCGAAGGCAATCGATATCTCCAAAGAAGATCATGATGAGAGCGAGCTTTCTTTCGAATTTAAAGCAAACTCATTAGTCTCACAAAAGAACTATAGAAGTATAAAAGAAAGTTTTCTCGCTCTTGGCAAAAAGCATGAAGATAGATCAGAAAGCCTGCTTTTTATAGAGAGGGAAAACTACTCGCTAATTTGTCAAGACTATGGCTCTCTTGCTAAAAAAATGGTTGCCATAGAAGATATTTCTCTGAACTCAAATTTGTATTTTAATAACAAGGGGGACTACTCTTCTGCTTATGAAAAATATCTAACCGGGATAGTTGCTGACCTTGCATCATATTCGGTTGGCTGCATGGTGGGCCGATACTCCTTGGATAAGCCCGGCTTGATTCTCGCCAGCCAGGGCGAAACCGTCCGCGATTACCTTGCTCAAATCCCCAAGCCCAGCTTCGCCGCAGATCATAACGCCATCATCCCGCTTACTGATCAGGAATGGTTCCCTGACGACGCCACCAACCGCTTCCGCGACTTCGTCCGCACCGTCTGGGGCGAGGAGCACCTTCAGGAAAACCTCGACTTCGTCGCCGAAAGCCTATGTCTACACGCTATTAAACCCAAGAAAGGCGAGGCCGCGCTAGAGACTATCCGCCGCTACCTCAGCACCCAGTTCTTTAAAGACCACCTGCGCACCTACAAAAAACGTCCCATCTACTGGCTGTTCTCCTCCGGCAAACAGAAAGCCTTCGAGTGCTTGGTTTACCTGCACCGCTATAACGAAAGCACCCTTGCCGAGATGCGCACCGACTACGTCATTCCGCTCACCACCAAGCTCGCCAGCTACGTGGAAAAACTAGAGCAAGACAAAGATGCCAGCACCTCCGCCGCCGAAGCGAAAGCCATCGAGAAAGAGCTAAGCAAGCTCTACAAACAGCAAGCCGAACTCAACACCTTCGATGAGAAGCTGCGTCACTATGCCGACCAACGTATTTCGCTAAATCTGGATGATGGGGTGAAGATGAATTACGGGAAGTTTGGAGATTTGTTGGCGGAAGTGAAGCAGGTGGCGGGGGATAACAATTAATAATGAATCTAAGCGTAAAAATTGAGCAAGTAAAATTTTATTGTTTTTCTAGTTTATAACGCGGGTGAAATAAAGTGAAATATACTGATATTAGTAGATCTATCGAAGTAAAAAACCTGAACCAGTTGACGCTTTTGGAGTTTGCTTTCGTTCATATTAATGGTCGGAAAGTTAATGAAATTAAAGATGGCATTCTTTTCTCTGTTATTCCGGTTGTATTAAGAGAGATTGGGCATGCGAAAGAAAACATTTATTCTGATAATTTTTTGCCTGTCTCAGCAGTATTTACAGTTTTAGATCAGCTTGGTTTTTGTTACTCAAGAAATGATATGGAACCATATGAACACTCAAATGCAAGTGGCATTAAAAAAGCCTTGTATTATTTTTGTGATTTTTCTCCAAACGATGAAGATAGCAAAGCATTAGTTGCTCTCAGAAATTCCTTCCTACATACAGCATCATGCTTGTCAAAAGCAATGTATGACAGTCAACCCAACTATAATTTCTCGTTTGATAAAAACTCTGATGTATTGATTAGGCATCCAGATGTTAAGTGGAATGGTGATTTCGAAAGCCTATCTGAAGACATGTGGACATATATTAATCCGATCATCCTTATTAAGTTGGCTGAAGCCGCCGTAGAGGAGGCATTAAATTGTCTGTATAAAGGTGTCCTGCAAGTCTCATGTGAAGGCGGTGGAAAAGAACTACGTCATCGGTTTCTTAAATTCCAGCCTAAATAAAGACTGCTCTAGGCAAAGGAGGCAAGGTGGCAAAATACGAAGTAAAGCAAACTGCCGTCAGCCAAGTGTTGGCAGATGTGCGCAGTGACAAGATCGCTATCCCTGAACTCCAGCGGCCTTTCGTATGGAAAACATCCCAGGTGCGCGATCTGATGGATTCGTTATACAACGGCTATCCTGTGGGCTACCTGATCACTTGGCAGTCAGTAGGCGCCAAGCTGAAAGGCGGCGATGTGGCGGCTCATCAACAGATTTTGATTGACGGCCAGCAGCGGGTAACAGCACTGCGTGCAGCGGTGGCGGGGCAGCCGGTGGTGGGCAAGCGCTACCAGAAAAAGCGCATTGCCATCGCGTTCAACCCGTTGACCGAGGAGTTTGCTACACGCACCCCGGCAATCAGTAATAGCAGCCAGTGGATTCACGATATTAGCGAGTTTTTCTCGGGCACTAGCCAGCTGACCTTTCTACGTCACTATTTTGACAAGAACCCCGGTGTCGATGAGGGGCAGGTCGAGGCTGCGGTAGCGAAGCTCGCAGGTATTGAACACGCCCAGGTCGGTGTGATCTCTCTCAACGATGATTTGGATGTAGAAACAGTTGCGGAGATCTTTGTGCGTATTAATGCCAAAGGTGTGCCGCTTTCCAGCGCCGACTTCGTGATGAGCAAGATTGCTACCTATGGCGATGAAGGCCGTAACCTGCGCAAGCTGATTGATTACTTCTGCCACCTGGCTGTCTCTGGCCATGCCTTTGACGATATCCGTGAGAATGACGAAGAGTTTGCCGCTTCCGAGCATCTCGAAAAAATCCAGTGGCTCAAACGTCAAACAGATGAGCTGTTTCAGCCGGAATATACCGATGTGATCCGCATTGCGGGCTTGGTGGGATTTAGCCGGGGCAAGGCCGGAGCAATTGTCAGCGAACTCTCCGGTCTGGATCCGGAAACCCGCAAAATTGATGAAAGCCGCATTCCCGATGCCTACCAACGCTTTTCCGATGCGTTAGACCAACTTGTGCGTAAGACCCACCTTGAGCGCTTTGTAATGATGATTAAGTCATCGGGCTTTATTGACGCCAGCATGATCGGTTCAAAAAACGCGCTGAATTTTGCCTATGCTTTGTACCTGCGTTTGCGCAACGATGGCCAGCTAAACGAGGGCGAGCGGGCACGTATCGTTAAGCGCTGGTTCGTGATGACGCTGCTCACTGGTCGTGCGGTGGGCAGTTTCGAATCTACCTGGGAAACTGACTTACGACGCATCAGCGAACACGGCGCTGATGGCTACCTGCGAATTCTGGAAGAGTCAGAGCTTGGGGATGGTTTCTGGAAAGTGGCTCTGCTGCAGGAACTGGTATCACCTAGCAAGCGTAGTCCAGCGTTCCAAATCTACCTAGCGGCGCTAGTGAGTAAGGGTGTCCGCGGTTTTTTGTCGAAGTCGATTAATGTTGCCCAGATGATCGAAGGGCATGGTGATATGCACCATATTGTTCCTAAGAATTATTTGATAAAGAATGGCTTCCCGAAACAGGGTGACTACAATCAGGTGGCCAATTTTGCGCTGACGGAAACACCCATCAATATCGTTATTAAAGACCATCCTCCGCAAACCTATATGCACAAGGTGAAATCACAATGCGACACCGGTGAGCTATCGTTAGGTGAAATTACTAATCTGACAGACCTTCAAGCTAACCTGAGAGAGAACGCTATACCGGGCTTTATTGATACCGTCACCGCTGACAATTACCGCGATTTTCTTGCTGCGCGTCGCAAGCTAATGGCGCAGATGATCCGTGATTACTATGAGGCTTTGTGAATTCCTAGCTCAAAATAAATTGCACCGAGCTAATTACTCTCTTTAGGCTTACTTACGCGTCAACAATGAACAACTAATCTCCAGCAACAATAGGACAACAGTTGAACCAGCCATGATCGAAAAACCAAATATTTTTTCGTTTGCCACGACAGAGCTATCGCAGGATGCCTTTATTGCGTGGCTGCTGGCTTGGGCCGATTTGCGATATGAATCAGTAGATGCACAACTTTATGGTTGTGCAAGAAAGCTGATCGCCGCATTTTTTGAAAAGCACGGTAAACCCATGCCGGACTTTTCCAATGTTGCCGTGACACGGCAAAGCAAGAATATTGACGTGCTGTGCGTACTTGATGGCACGTTTGCGATTGTGATTGAGGATAAGACGCACACAGACGCGCACTCGAACCAGCTGGCTAAGTACCTTGCCGACATTCAAGGCAGGGGTTACCAACCCTATAATACTCTGGCGATATACTTCAAAACAGGCGACCAGACCTGTTACAAGGCCATTTATCGTAATGGATTTCAGCCGTTCTCACGGCGTGATTTTCTGGACGTGCTAGAGGCAGAAGCAGGGACAAGCAACGCTATTTTTCACGATTATTTAGCGTGGCTGCAGCATTGGGATACGCGGGTAGAAGCCTATCGAACAAAGCCATTCGAGAAATGGGATGGGTACGCCTGGATAGGGTTTTACAAAGCGCTTAAGGAGCAGCTTGGCGAAGGCAACTGGGGCTATGTGCCAAACCAGTCTGGTGGGTTTCTGGGGTTTTGGTGCTGCTTTCAGGATATCTTGCACGTTCAGTTGGTGGACAACCGAGAGCTTCGTTTTCGAATTGATGTGCCGGATGTCACTCAGAGAGCAGCGAAAAGGCGTGAGTGGTTCAATAAGATTGTTAAACATTCAGAGGCCTTTGGCTTGAAAACCAAAAAGCCAGCTAGGTTTGGTAATGGTCAATCAATGGTTGTCGCCGTTTTTGACGGTGAGGATTTTCGGCAAACTGATCAAAATGGGCATGTGGATCTGGATGCTACCGTGCGCTTGATCAACCAAGCAAAAGCTTTGCTGACAAGTTTAACGCCAGAGCCTGCCAAATAGGCAGGATTTCAGTTTCCGACAAATAGAGTTCCTTTTGACATCCGCTAGCAGACCGATGTCATACACTGATGCAAGGGTTGCCGTTAAGTAGCTTTTATATGGGTGGTACGCACTAGCATGTATTTAACGTCGCTGTGCTTATGTCGCTCCTACAGATGCGCCGGCGCTTGCTGCTACTCGCGTGGTAGAATTTCACTTTAAACTTATGTTTTTGTTAACCATCTCTCAAAATACATAGATGGAAAGCGAAAGGTAATTGTTACCACGGTGTTTAATGGTAAAGAGGGTATATGCAGCTCGAACAACTCCAGCAGGGCCTACAACATGCCTTCTTCACTGATCACCATCGCATCGTCTTCTGGTACGACGCCCCCGGCCACTTTGCCGAGTCGCTGAGTGAGCTCGCGCTGGAAGGCGTTCAGGTGATCACGATGGCTGGGGAGTCGACCCTGGGCGTAAAGCTACGTTTGGAGCTGGAAGAGCCTGACACTCCCGCGCTGCTCTACTTTCCTTACGCCGAGCCAGCACCGGAAGACGACTGGCTGCTGGATATAAAGCTCTACTCCGGCCGGTTTTATGCGGATCGCGTCTCGATGATCTTTAATGAGCTGGGCTTGTCGCGCCATGTGCTGCGCGAGCATCTAGCTCAGCGGCAGGTGTTTTTAGCCAGCCGGAAACGTATTGAGGCCCTGAAGCGTTTGGTCACGCCTTCCCTCAGTGAAGATGAGCTGGATCTGGCGATGCTGGCCGTGGTGGTGGGGGCAACGTCCCTCGACGTGGCCACGCTGCTGTTCCATCTGGCTGAAGAAGCGGTAACCCACGAGTTGGGATTAGAGACGAACCCAGCGGCGTTGGTCGAGGCCGGGAAGTACGCCTTGGTGCCTGCATTGGTGCGCGCCCTGCAGGCCGAGGTGGGTTACCCCGCTAGCCAAGCAGAGCTTAGCGGTGAAGCGCCGCTAAACTTCGGCCAGCTGATGCTGCGGTTATTGATTACCGGCTACTGCGAGAGCATTTCTGATATTCCTGACTGGGCGCGTCAGGTGGCCATTCCCTCTGTTAATGCGCGTGCATCCTCCCGGGCGCTACTCACCCGCTGGCGAGATAGCTCACGCTTTTACCCTGCGTTTGATGTGATCTCTGGGTGGGTGGCGGATGCCCAGCGCATTGATGACAAGCTGCAGGATGTGCCGTTAGAGCAGCTAAGCCATGTGGCGACGTTTGAGGTGGTGGAGAAGCAGATCATTGTTGATCTCTGCCAGGCGATTCCCACGGCGGGTGCCCGCGACCTGAAGTTGTTCGACAGCATCATTGTGGCGCGCCTGGACGGTTATTGGGCGTCTCGGCATAAAAACGATGCCCGCCGCGAGCGCTATCGGCAGCTGTATGCCGCACTGACGGCGGCGATTGCGCTGTTTAGCCTGCGTCATCAGTATGCCAAAGGCTTTCATTATGAGAGCGTTGAGGCGCTGTACCATGCTTACCAAACAGACCTCTACCGTTTTGATACCGCCTATCGCCATTATGCCGTGGCCACAGATACCACTGGCGTTGAGCTGTTAAAAAGCCTGGATGCCGCAGTTGAACGCTGTTATGACGAGTGGTTCCTGGGCCAGCTCACCCGTAACTGGAGCGAGCGTGTGGAAGCCGAGCAGCGGCTCACCCACTGGAAGCTACCCAATATCCCCAGCCAGCAGCACTTCTACCGAGATTGGGTGCAACCCCAGCTAGCCGCTAGCCGCCAAAAGCGTGTGGTGGTAGTGATTAGTGATGCCTTCCGCTATGAAGCGGCAGAAGAGCTGCGTGAACGCATTAATGCCAAGCGCTACAGCGAAGCGACGTTAAAAAGCCAGTTAGGCGTGGTGCCAAGCTATACCACCCTGGGGATGGCCTCGCTGTTACCGCACCGAGAGCTTAGCTATCAGCCGGGCAGCGATACGGTGTTGGTGAATGGCCAATCTACCCAAGGCACGGCGAACCGCAGCAAGTTACTCAAAGCCGCGCTAGGCGGGGAGGCGTTAGCCGTGACCGCCGAGGACGTAAAAGGCTGGAGCCGTGAAGAGGGGCGCGAAAAGATCAAAGGCGTGCAGCTGATGTACGTTTACCACAACGTGGTGGATGCCCGTGGGGATGCCGCTAACACCGAAAGCGAGACGTTCGCAGCAGTAGAGGATGCCATTGATGAGCTGGATCAGCTGACCCGTAAAATTCTCATGCACTTGAACACCAGCACGGTGCTGGTCACCGCCGACCACGGTTTCCTGTTCCAGCGCAGCGCGTTGGATGCTACCGACCGCACGGCGCTGTCAGACAAGCCAACGTCGGCCTTCAAAAGCAAAAAGCGCTATGTGCTGGGCGAGTCGCTGCCCGATAACCCCAGCGTGTGGCATGGCCATACCCGCGATACGGCAGGCACCACCTGCGACACCCAGTTCTGGATACCCAAAGGCGCACACCGTTTTCATTTTGTCGGCGGGGCGCGCTTTGTACACGGGGGCATTATGCCTCAGGAAATCGTGGTGCCAGTGCTCACCGTTCAGCAGCTGCGGGGCGAGAAGGTAGAAAAGCGCACCAGCCGCAAGGTGGAAGTGATCTCACCCAAGGCATCCCTAAAAATGGTCAATAACATTCAGCGCTTCGACCTGCTGCAAACCGAAGCGGTGAGCGAGCGTCTCCGCCCGGTCACGCTGTCGGTGGCGATTTACGCGGGTAGCGAGGTGGTTTCCAGTGAAGAGGTGGTGACCTTCGATAGCGCAAGCGACAATATGAACGAGCGCATGAAGTCGGTGCGCCTCTCGCTATCAGGCACGTCATTTGATCGCAAGAATGACTACTTCTTGGTGCTGCGCGATAAAGACCTGGGCACTGAGCGGGAGCGCTACCGGGTGGTGATTGATCTCGCGTTTACGGATGATTTTTTCTAGGCCCATCATCAGCTGGGAAGCTTTTATGTTTGTGCATTGTGCTTTTTTCCTCGTTCAGGAGTGACCGCCCACATGGATTTTGACTCATCTTCCGCCACGCAAGTGACCGACGCCCTCCAGGATGCCGATCTGGATACGCTGCTCAACACCCACTTTTCGGGCCGCGTGGTGCGTAAGGATCTCACTCAACGCGTGAAAGAGGGCGCAAACGTCCCTGTTTACGTGCTGGAGTACCTGTTGGGTATGTACTGCGCCTCAGACGATGCGGAGGTGATTGCTACAGGATTGGAAAACGTTAAAGCGATTCTGACGGATAACTACGTTCGGCCGGATGAAGCGGAGAAAGTGAAATCCATAGTGCGCGAGCGCGGCAGCTTCAAGGTAATTGATCGTGTCACGGTGCGTCTGAATGAGAAAAAAGACCGCTATGAAGCGGCGTTCAGTAACCTGGGCATCAAAGATGCCGAAATCTCTGCAGGTATTGTTAAAGAGCACGAGAAGCTGCTGGTAGGCGGTATTTGGGTGATCGCCACGCTCAGCTACTTCCACGAAGAGGGGCAAACAAGCTCGCCGTTTGGCGTCAGCGTGCTCAAGCCGATTCAGATGCCTCACATGAACATGGACGAGCTGTTTGAAGGGCGGCGTGGGTTCACCAATGCTCAATGGCGTGAAGTGCTGATTCGCTCGATTGGTATGGAACCTGCCGAGCTAGATGAGAGCGTGCAGTGGCACCTGTTGGCCAGGATGATTCCGTTTGTCGAGAACAACTACAACGTCTGCGAGCTAGGGCCACGGGGCACCGGCAAAAGCCATATCTACAAAGAGTGTTCACCCAACAGCATTTTGGTCTCCGGCGGGCAAACCACGGTGGCTAACCTTTTCTATAACATGAGCTCGCGGCGCATTGGCTTGGTGGGCATGTGGGACTTGGTGGCGTTCGATGAAGTAGCGGGGATCTCGTTCAAGGATAAGGACGGGGTGCAGATCATGAAGGATTACATGGCCTCTGGTTCCTTTGCCCGTGGGCGCGAACAGATGGAGGCCTCAGCCTCGATGGTGTTTGTGGGCAATATCAACCAGAGCGTTGAGTCGATGGTGAAAACCAGCCACCTATTGACGCCATTCCCTGATGCCATGATTGATGCTGCCTTCTTTGATCGCTTCCATGCTTATATTCCCGGCTGGGAAATCCCCAAGATGCGGCCATCGTTCTTTACCCAGCGCTATGGGTTTATCGTCGATTATCTGGCTGAATTTTTCCGCGAAATGCGCAAGCGCAGTTTCGCGGATGCAATTGATTGCTACTTTTCCCTGGGTGACAATCTTAATCAGCGTGACGTGATCGCGGTTCGTAAAACGGTTTCTGGCTTGCTCAAACTGATGTTACCCCATGGGGAGTACACAAAAGATGATGTACGGGAGTGCCTGGAATACGCTATGCAGGTACGTCGTCGTGTGAAGGAGCAACTGAAAAAAATTGGCGGCATGGAGTTTTACGATGTCCATTTCAGCTATATCGACAAGGAGACCCTGGAAGAGCACTTTGTATCGGTGAAAGAGCAGGGCGGAGGTGGCCTGATTCCAGAAGGCCAAGATAAGCCGGGCGTAGTACATACTATTGGCCTAAGCGACAAGGGTATGCCAGGTGTTTACCGCATCGAAATGCAGGTAACCGCAGGCAGCGGCAAGCTGGCGATGTCGGGGCTGTGGAATTCCACCGGAGCCAAAGAGCAGGTCAAAATGGCATTTGATTACTTCAAGGCCAACGCTAGCCGCATTAGCGGTGCCCGTAAGGTCATGGAGCATGATTTCCACCTCCATGTGGTCGACCTGCAAAATAGCGGTGTCCTGCGCGATTTGTCGTTAGCCAGTTTGGTGGCGTTTTCATCAGGCCTTGTCAGCAAGCCGACGCAAAGCCAAATGGTGGTGCTAGGCGATATGAGCCTGGGCGGAAGTTTAAAGCCCGTTCAGAACCTAGCAGAGTGCCTGCAGGTCGCCTTCGATGCCGGCGGTAAGCGTGTCACCCTGCCGATGAGCAGTGCAATGGATATCCCCACCATTCCCGGAGAATTATTTACCAAATTTCAGACCAGCTTCTATGCTGAACCGATTGATGCAGTGGTCAAAGCACTGGGAGTGGATTAAGGCCAATGAGTCATTTCTCATAATCCTTTTGTATAAAAAAAGCCCAGGTTTTTAGGAGTTAGCGCTATGTATCGGATGGGGACGCTCGCAACAGTTTTTTTACTTAACTTCTGTATCACTGGTGCGGCCTCTGCGCAGGCAGTTTCTTCATTAGATTCAGAGATCGCTGCGATCAATGATCAGATTGCTGACGCTGATGCAACGCTTTCATCTTATGATGGCGGTTTAATTAATACACTTGCTGAAACGCGTCGTGAAGCGCTGTTATTGCTACGAACTATGATTGAGAGCCGCCAACAAGCGGAAGACGGTGGCGTTCAGCTAGAGATAACGCTTCCTGCAGTAGAACCTGATCCAGAACGTGCCGAGCAGTTGTTAGGGGAAATGGCATCCCAACAGCTACGTGTAGAGGCTGCTGAAAATGAAGCAGCATCTTCAGGTGGCTTGATTCAAGCGCTTGCTTTAAGCCGTGTTGAAACCGAGAAGCTGACTTTGGCTCAATTACAGATGGGTTATTTACAGGCTCGTTATGGCATCGCTTTTCCTGTGATGAACCAACCCAGTGAACCGCCCCGGTTATTCCGGAGACCGGTT
>NZ_JAINWD010000039.1:0-18754 GCF_021021315.1 Halomonas sp. IOP_14
ATATCGGCAGTTATTCAGACCTTCCCTAAATCACTTCTTAAGGCGTCAGTGACAATAAGGTGGTAACTATCGACAATTGCATCGACTAGTGGGCGACGCTCGGAATCAACCGGGAGTTCAAGGCGAGTGAGTTCCGCAATACGCTGGTCAGATTTCTCCAAACTCTCCAATGCTTCTCCCAGCGCCCGCTCAGCGTAATTTTCGTTGCCATTGCGGTAGTGCTGTGACATGCGCTCTAGCCTGACCCGCACTTCCATTAGATTGGTTTCTGCACGGTTAGCAGCACTCGCTTGTTGAGCACTGATTTCATTAATTTCTGCCAGCAGCTGTGCACCTTCGCGTTCTGCCATGACACCCATGCTACCCAAAATGATAAGCATGGCTAAAAGCACAATCAGTGCGCCAGCAATCACTCTCTTAACTGATATGTTTTGCATTGATACTTCTCCTAATACTCCCCGCACCTGAATTGGTGCATGAGGAGTTTTAAAAGGTATCAATTTTCCGTTAAAATAATAATTTGATTAAGTTGGTGTTAGTTTTCTATATTGTTAAATGCTAAATCATAATAAATCCGTATAATTAAATGTTTTTTTAAACTTGTTTGAGAGTTGTTTGGAAAATAATTGTTTGATAAAGAGTTGCTTAGTAAATAGTCGTCTGGTAAAGAACCCTTTGGTAAATGGATGATTGTTAAAGCGTCTTATGCATCACATGCGTATCGACAAAACCGAAGCGCGCATGGCGGTAGGCGTTAGGAACGGTACCCACAATACTAAACCCAAGCTTCTGCCATAACGCGACAGCCACCTCATTGGTGGCCACCACGGCGTTGTACTGCATGGCCAGAAACCCTAGTTCCCGGGCCTGTTGCTGGGAGTGCTCACACATGGCTCGCGCTACGCCTTTGCCCCGTGCGGCGGGGGTCACCATATAACCACAGTTACATATATGATCGCCGGGGCCAGCCGCGTTGGTTTTTAAGTAGTAAGCGCCCAGCACTTGTCCGTTTTCATCTTTGGCAACCACACTGGCGTTAGGCGTTTTACACCATAACTGACGGGCAGCTTCAAAACTGATATCGGGATCAAGCGCATAGGTCTCTTGCGCTGCAACAATGGCTTGGAAGGTGGGCCAGAAAGCAGCAAAATCGTCATCCGTTATTGGAGAGAAAGCGAGTGTGGTCATAACTATCCTGTGCAGCTAAGCGCTTATCGGGCGACCTCAGCCACAATCTCGTAGCTGCGTAGACGGTCGGCGTGGTTGTAAAAATCGCTATTAATCATTAGTTCATCGGCACCAGTGCGTGTTTGGAATTCCTCAAGCTCGGCTTTAACCGTCTCGGGCCCACCAATAATCGCCGCGCCTAAAAATTGGCTGACTTGGGCCTGTTCCATCGGCGACCAATCCAACTGCTCAACCGGCGGTTGTGACTGAGTCGGCTTGCCGCGAATAAGGTTTAAAAACTTCTGCTGTGCTGTTGTGGCCAAGTAGTGAGCCAACGCGTCACTCTCTGCGGCCATCACGGGAAGGCCGACCATCGCATGGGGCTTATCCAGGTGCTCCGAAGGGCGGAAGTTATCACGGTACAAACGCAGCGCTTCAAATAAATAGCCCGGCGCGAACTGAGCCGCAAACGCGAAGGGTAAGCCCAGTTTGGCTGCCAACTGCGCGCTGTAACCGCTGGAACCCAGCAACCAAATAGGCACATGGGTACCTTGGCCAGGCACCGCTTTCACTCGCTGCTGGGGCTCTGCATCGGCTAAGTAGCTGCGCAGCTCATTCAGCAGTTGTGGAAAATCATCGACCCCGGCGTGGGCGTTGCGGCGCATAGCCTGCATGGTGGCACCATCCGAGCCAGGCGCACGGCCTAATCCCAGATCAATACGGCCAGGGTAGAGCGTTTCCAGTGTGCCGAACTGCTCGGCAATCACCAGCGGTGGATGGTTAGGCAGCATAATGCCGCCGCTACCCACGCGGATGGTGGACGTTTGCCCGGCTATATGACCAATCAACACGGCGGTTGCGGCACTGGCGATACCGGCAATATTGTGGTGCTCGGCAAGCCAGTAACGGGTATAGCCTAGCCGCTCGGTTAATTGCGCCAGGGCAACACTATCGCGAAAGGTCTCTGCGGCACTGCCGCCCTGGCGAATGGGTGCCAGATCAAGAACGGAAAGTGCCGTGGAAGCGAGTTGGCTCATGGATCACCTGCAAATTAATTCGTGGGCGCGTCGGGTGAAAAATTACTTAGCGCGCTTGGTAATTACACGTTATGCGGCCATTGCAGATGAATTGCAAGGTGTCGACTATCCAGGTGGCGGATATACAGGTTCGTTGGCTCCTCACTCCTCACTTAAAGGTGGAGTGGGGCGAATAAGAATTTCATTCACATCTACATGGGCAGGTTGCGCTAGTGCGTAAATTACCGCATTGGCGATATCGCGATCTTCTAAGGCATGAGTTGGCGGCTCATCAAAAAAGGGGGTGTCGACCATTCCAGGTTCAATTAGCGTCACACGCATGCCGGTGCCACGTAACTCTTCACGTAAGTTGTAGCCAATTCCGGTGACCGCCCACTTGGTCGCGCTATACATCGAGCCTGGAATAGTCGTGCGGCCTGCGGCTGAGCCGGTGAGCAATACATGGCCTTTGCTGCGTTTAAGGGCGGGCAAACAGGCTTGAATAGTGAGGCCCACTCCATAGATATTGGTGAGAATCATCTCACGCCATGCGTCGTGGTCGGCTTCACTAAAGCCGCCGGGTGAACCGCCACGGCCAGCGTTGGCAAAGACGCCATCCAGGCGGCCAAAGGTTTCCAGCGCCTGCTCAACCATTGCCTGCTGCTGTTTCATGTTAGTCACGTCCAGCTCACAGGTCAGTACGTTTTCCGGCCCCAGCTCTTGCGCCAGTGCGGTGAGCTTGTCGCTAGAACGTGCAGCGAGTACTAACTTATAGCCTTCACGTGCAGCTGCGCGAGCGGTGGCCGCACCGATGCCGCTAGATGCGCCGGTAATTAATAGCACGCGGTGTTGCATGGGGTGCGCTCCTTGCTTGGTCAGTCAAGTGAGCTTTTAGCATGGCTAAGGTGACAGCATCCTGCAAATATAGGCTTAAGCAGCTTGGTATTGTGCTGCTAACTGACTGCTAACGAGGAGCCCATCTACTTTATGTTTTAGCATCGTTGCGTTTTAGCATCGCTGAGAGATCCAGTATCGCTTGAGCCATATCTGCCATGCTTTTGCTTTGATCCATTGAGGTTTTCCGCAGAAAGCGGTAGGCCTCCTCTTCGTTCATCTCCTGGTGGGCCATGATGAGACCTTTGGCGCGTTCAATCAGTTTGCGTTCTCGTAGCGCTTTGCGGGTATTTTCAAGCTCATCGCTGAGCCCTTGTAAGCGGCTGGCCTGGGCTTGGGTGAGCTCGATCAGCGAGCGGCCCAGGGGGGAGGTGAGAGCGTTGGTGGTCAGGTCACCTAATGGTTGCGCTCCATTCAGCGCCAACAGCTGCTCGCAGGGGGCGGGTGTAGGGTGGCAGGGCTGTGCCTTGGCTTTTTCTAAAGCCTCCTCAGCCTGGCCGATTTTGCGGTGGCAGAGCATGCTCAGTTGTTCAATCAGCGCATCTTCAACCGTTTTCATTGAGTCGATGCGCAGCGTGGTGAGTTCATACCAGGTTTCACCCAGCTTATCGGGTGTCTCTTTGGGTGGTGATTGTTTTGCCGACGAGCGCTGGCAGGCGATATCGCGCAGATGGCAAATACCCGACAGCGTTCGCGGTGAAAGCTCCTTCTGCCATGCCTGCTGCGCTTCGGGTGTCGCAAACTCTACAAAGGTGTCGAAGCAGCGCTGTTGATCCGACATTAGTTGGTTTAGCAGGGCACGGTGAGGCTCGTCGAAGTGGCCATGGGTAAAGCCAAAGGCGCCGCAGGCGCGCTCCTGGCCCGCCAGCTCTTTGCCTTGCATTAAGTGGAAAATCGCTACTAGCGTGCGGGTAATATCGGGATCGATAGAGGTATCTGCAGCCTCAAACACAATGGCTAGTAGGCCACTGGTCAACTGGTTAAACGCCTGGGTCGCTGCATCGGGGGTGATAGCAAAGGTATCAATGGCCTGGCGAAGCGCGCCAAGTTCGTCAAGCGCGTACCAGACGGCGGCAATCCGGCGCAGTAAGCGCGCGGCGGCCTGGGGGCGGGCCTCCTCACTGAGCGCTTCCAGCCGTTGGCGCATTAGTGTTTCGGCCTGCTGACTGTGTTGCCGGTAGGTGTCGCGGCGGGTTTTGAAGCGCTGCCCCTGGGAAACAAGGTAAATCGTCGATGCGCCCCGTTCACGCTGGAGCATATGAATGAAGCGGCTGATGTCGCCGACAATATCGGCGGTGGTGGCAAGGTGGGTAAGGTTGTCGATATCGCAACGGATGGCGGTTAAGAGCAGTTGCTGCGCTGAAGACATAGAAATTTCCTTGGTGACTCGCCGCCTAAATGTGAACACTCCCATACCGTTATTCTCCCATACCATGCCGAAGCGTATGGGAGTGAACAGGAACGTTATGGAAGTATGAGTGTACTGGAAAGCGCTTAGCGTAACGACAGAGCGCCCGCGCCTACATCATCACCTACTGCGTCGCTATACGCTTTGGCCTCTTCTGCTTCGGTAGCATCGCTAAAGCGTACCACCAACACACATGAAGCCAGGATCAGTACAGTGAGGCCTAAATAGAACAGGCCTTGCTGATAGGTCAGGCTTTCGCTGCGGAACAGAAAGGCAGCGCCTACCGCGCCCACGTTACCGCCAGCGCCGACTATGCCCGCCACGGCACCCAGCGCCTTTTTGTTGATAAACGGCACCACGCCAAAAGTAGCGCCTTCCGCCATCTGCACAAACAGGCTGAACACCAGCATGATACCTATCGCTAGGCTTAATACGTGCATCTGCGAAAACGCTACCAACGCAATACCTTCGCAAACCAAGGCAATAAACAGCCAGCGAACACGTCCTTTCAAGCCCCCTTGCTTAGCGAAAAGATCCGAGAAGACGCCGCCTAAAGTACGCGCAAAAATATTCATTAAACCAAACAGACCGGCAATCAGACCCGCGGTGGCCAGGGTAAGCTCAAACTTATCAAAGAAGTAGATGGCGGCAATATTGTTGATCGTCAGTTCCACGCCAAAGCAGAGGCCATAGACAACGAACAGCGCCCAAACACGAATATCCTTGGCGGCGGCTAGAAAGCTTTGCGCGGCACCATTTTCACCTGAAGCTTCAGGCAATTCGCCGCGTGCGCGCAGGTCGCTGAAGTTGCCGTTGGGGGCATCCTGGGTAAAGAACCAGTAGCCAATGCCGGTAAAGAACATCACTACACCAGGCACCATCATCGCTAAACGCCAGCCAAAGGCTTCGTTAACGCCCAGCATCAGCATGCCCGAGAAGATTAGTGGCATCAGTATCTGCGTGGTGCCACCACCCAGGTTTCCCCAACCTGCGCTAGTAGCGTTGGCAGTGCCGACCACATTGGGGGCGAACATCATCGAGGTGTGGTACTGGGTAATCACGAAGGAGGCGCCAATGGCCCCAATGGCTAAGCGCGCCAATAGAAAGGTTTCAAAGCTATCGGCCAAGCCAATGCCCATCACCGGAATAGCGCCTAATATCAGTAACCCGGTATAGGTTTTACGCGGGCCGATGCGGTCACACAGTACGCCAATTGCAAGGCGCACAATGACCGTAATCGCTACCGAAGCGATAATCGTATTGCCGATTTGTGTTTGAGTCAGTGAAAGGTCTTCTCGAACAATCGCCATAAGAGGGGCGATGCCGAACCAGCCGAAGAAACAGATATGAAACGCGAACCATGAAAAGTGGAAAGCGCGCATCTGAGGAGTCGAGAAGTTAAGCAGCCGAATGCGGTTGGCTTTGTTGCGTATGTCCATGGGATGGCCTCACGGGGCATAAAACGAGTTAGTCGCTACGCAACGCAAACAAGTTAGCGCGTTACGCAAACAATTGACGAGAACATGCCTTCACCGTTGAAGGTCAGGTTCGACGCACTCGTACCCGACTGGGCCTGGTCCACGCCTACCACCACTGGTAGGAGTTATGCAGGTAGTTTGCCAGTTGAATATTTATTGCTAAAAATCAATATCTTAATTTATTTTTGTTGTGCGTGTTAGAGATGAGTGATCAAGTCTATGCTGCATGATTGGGCATGCAACGCCGATTTTGCGGCATCTTGGTGCTAGAAGGGTGCAATGGGCGGACTGAACGTGCAGCCATTATTCATGTAAATAGACGGCATCAATATCCAGTGTGGAGTGGCTACCAATCGCTTCAAAGTGTTCGCTTAACCAACGTTCAGCGGCAGCTTGTCCCTGCTCGAAAAGATGGCATAGAAAAGGCCACTCAGAATTGGATTTGCTGGAGACGGAGAGGCCCTCAAGTGCCTGCTCGCCGCTAATGCGGTGGAACAACGCCTGCTGGTAGCAGTTTTCAATGCCTTGCTCATCGAGGGTATGCTTAAGCAGCGCAATCATACGGATCTCTTTAATCAGTGCTGAGTTAAAGGTGATCTCGTTGAGGCGATTCATAATGGCCGATGCCGAGGTGGGGACTTCGTTACGGCTGATTGGGTTGATTTGTATCAGCAGAATATCCCGTGCGCTGCACTCCTCCATGAGAGGAAACAGGGCGGGGTTACCCATGTAGCCACCATCCCAATACGCTTCGCCGTCGATCTCCACTGCTTGGAATATAAAGGGCAAGCAAGCGGAGGCCATCACCGCGTCAACGCTCATCTCTTCACGGCGGAACACCCGCTGTTTACCCGTGCGTACGTTAGTGGCCGCGACAAACAGCTTAAGCTGTTGGCATTGCCTAACCCGCTCGAAATCAATATGTTCGGCCACGATATCGCGCAGCGGATTTATATTGAGTGGGTTGAGTTGGTAGGGGGAGGCCACACGGCTTAATAGGTCCATCGCAATAAAACCGGGCGAGTGATCCAGGCTCCAGTTGCCGGTCAATATGTCCAAGGGAGAGCGGCGGATGGGGCTGGCCATACCCGCGCGACTCACCGCTTGCCAAAAGTCGTGCAGTGCTTGCCGAGCGGTCTCTTTATCGCCTCTTGTGAGCGCATCGGCCATTACCACGCCATTCATTGCCCCGGCGCTGGTGCCGCTGATGCCCTCAATCTCAATGCGGTCATCTGCCAGTAGGCGATCAATGACACCCCAGGTATAAGCCCCGTGGGCGCCACCGCCTTGTAACGCGAGATCTAGCTTTTTGACCTGTGCCATATGCTTTTTCCCATTGCTGCTGGTGAGGAAAGTGGTTTTATTGCAACCAGCATGGCATAGGCGGCTAGATAAGACGAAAGGCTATTTAGCGTACAACGGCTATTTAAGGTGCGCCCGCAAGCGGTGAGTGATGATTGGTTGAATAGGGCGCCTCATACATGGCGTGCTCCATGAGGTTGTCCAACTGCAGGGCGAGCTGCTGGCTGGCTTCTTCCATGACTCCCAAGGCGGCCAGTTGACCATTGCGGTCGCCCAGGCGGGCAAACTTAAGTGCTTCCGCGCCACTGTCATGCATACGGCGATGGGGTGCCGCCAGCGCTCGATAGGCCTCAGTGCGGGCGTAACGTTGGTGACCTTCTCCATGTTGATGCCAGCGCCCTAAACGGCATTGGTGATGGTCTTCTAGGGGAGTGTCTGTGTTGGCAGAGAGGAGCTGCTTATAAAGCCGACACTTCCACACCGCATGATCAAGCTTCGCGGAGTGTAAAAACGCAGCGGTGGCATTGTGATGAATCACCTTGTGCATATGCTGAGCTTGGTCAGCAAGCTGATGCACTGCCTGCTTAGCTGCTTGCGCGGAATGGGTAATCTCCTCGTCGGCCAGACGTTTTTTCACTACGGCCTGCGAGTGTTCTCTTACCTGGCTATTAATTTGCTCCATCAGTAGGCTGAGCTGATGGCTCAAGCTGTGCATAGTCAACGCTAAGCGGTGGACATCGTCTGCAATGGCTGCCAATCCTGGAGATTGCTGGCTAGCGGCATCGGTGCTGCCAAGCAGACCTTGGCTATGGGCCGTTTCGAGGGCCGTACTTACCGCTAACGCCTGGGCGTGGCCTGCACTACGGGCGAGAGCGACCTGTAGCTGGCTTAAGGCGTGCAGAGTTTTAGCTAACACTAATGGGGGTAACGCTTCGGTACGTTCAGTGTCGTGGCAGCGTTGGTCAAGGCTACTGACCGCCTGTTCAGCGGTGGCAATTAAATTAACCGTTTCCGTTAGGGTGGCCCGCTCGCCGGCAAGCTGATCCGCGTACTCCTGTATGCCACTATTGAGAGAAGCCAGCATATCCGCGCCTCTTGCCTGCAGCATGCCGATGGATTGTGCCGGTTTCATCAGGCTCAATAATCGACAACTGGGGGAGGGGGTAGCAGCGTCAAGCTGAGTGCGTAACTCGGCAACTTCCTGTTCCAGGCGGCGAATTTTTTGGTACGGGTGCATAAAGGTGAACATGGCAGAGACACCTACGGCAGATAGCAATATTTTGTGTTAATTTGTCACAAAGTATTGCAGAGGGTTCCCTTGTGCGCCTGATTTAGCGGCCGAAAATGATAAAATTCAGCTACTGATTGCCTGTAAGACTGAGGTTGTTAACGTTCCCCTCATTAAGAGTCTGGGTAACATTAGCGCCGGGCTAGCTGTGCGGCGGTGGCCGTGCAGCCTAAAAACGCGGAGGTGGCCAGCCACTCGGCATCGGGATAATAAGCGAACACATACTGATCCTCTTTTAGACTGTCGATCAGCGGGTAAGTGACGTCTTCGCGTACCGCTGGGCAGCCATGGCTGCGCCCGAGCCGCCCCGTTTGGTTGATAAAGGCGTCGCTTACATAGTCCGCGCCGTGGATCACAATAGCGCGCTCAAACGCCAAGTCATTGACGTTGGGTTCCAGACCCTCCAGGCGCAGTGAATAGCCGTTGCGCCCATAGTAGCTGTTCATAGTGCGAAATAGGCCAATGCTGGATTGATGGCTATCGGGGGTATTGGAAAACGTCTCTGCTTGGGCGTCGCCAGACCCCTGGCCGTGGGAGACCAGCTCTTCGAAGAGTAGCTTATGCTGGAGCAAATCAAATACCCACAAGCGCGGCTCGGTAGATGGCAGCGAGTAATCGATCACTGCCAAGCGCTCGGCATTAGGCTCGGCGCAGTTAAGCGCTTGGGCGGCTAAACGCAGCGCATCGGGCGAGGCCTGGGGGGCGAGCTGCAGCAACTGATGGTGTAAAGGCAGTATGCCGCGAGGTGGCGTTGAATCAACTTGGGCGAAGAAACTGGCAGCGTGGAGCGGTAATGTAAATAATGTAAAAGGGAGAGAAAATAATAACGTGGCAACATTTAAACGAAGAGCCATAAAAGTCGATCCTACGAGCAATATAAGTCATTATAAAGATTAGCCGACTAATATAAAAAACAGGGTCGGCGATGTGGAAGACTATAATAACGCAAGGAGAGGGCGATGAACGAGATACAGCCACTAAGACAATGGGCGATAGGGGTCGCTCTTTGTCTCACGCTTACCCACAGCCCTTTAGGCATTAGCTATGCGAATGCGGATTCAGCGCCGTTACAACAGGCGTTAGCCCAGCAATTAAGCGCGGTTGAGGCGCAGCGGCTACCCGTTACTGAGTTTTATCAACTGCGTGATGGGCAGCCCGCCTGGCAGGCAGCCGTGGCGGTTGAGTCACTGGTGGCTGCGTTGAATAGCTTGGAAACCGATGGTCTAACACCCGAGGATTACCACGCTGATACACTGATTGATGAGTTCCAGCGCAGTCAGGCAAGCAGTCAAGCCGCTCAGGCGTCGTTTGATATTAAAGCAACTCGAGCGTTGCTGCTGGCGCTGGATCATTTAGAGCGCGGTAAGGTGAACCCGCGCGATGTCGAACCCCAGTGGGATGCGCCGCGCCCTGAACGTCGCTACTCACTGCTGCGTGTGGTGCATGCCGTCGATGACCGCTCGCTTGATAACGCGATCGCGCTGGCTCGGCCCTCGTCTGCTGAATATCAGCAACTGCGCGATGCCTTGAAGCAGCATTATCAGCTGGCTAACCTGGGCAGCGTGCCCTACTTGGCTGCGCGGGAAGAGTCGTTGCGGCCAGGCGATGAAGCCGACGATGTGAGTGTGCTGCGCCAGCGCCTGGCACTATGGGGAGAGGCTGAGTTACAGGTGGCGGATAGCAGCGCCTATCCATTAATCGGTGTACAAGCCGGGTCGAATCGGCGTGCCTTTGATGCACCGCTGGAAGCCGCGGTGAGGCGTTTCCAGCGCCGTCATTTGCTGCAGGAAGATGGTGTAGTGGGCGAACAAACTCGCTTGGCGTTGAACACCTCAGTGGCGTCGAGAATCGACCAGCTGCGGGTCAATTTAGAGCGCGCGCGGTGGATCCGTCCGATGCAATCTGCTGAGCCACGAGTATGGGTTGATATTGCAGGCTACCGGATGCACTACGTGCGCCCTAACGGCCAGCACTGGGACGCCCGTGTGGTGGTAGGAACCCCGCGGCGCGAGACGCCGATTATCCACTCTACGATCAGCCATTTAACCATTAATCCTTCCTGGACAATCCCGCCGACGATCATGCGCGAGGATGTGTTGCCCCAGGTGCGTGCCGATATCGACTACTTGGCGCGTAAAAACATCCAGGTGATTAGCCCCATGGGCGAACCGCTTGCTGCGGAGGAGATCGACTGGCAGCGTCCTGGCGGCGTTATGTTGCGTCAGGTAGCGGGTACAGGTAACCCGCTAGGTCACGTCGTGGTACGGTTTCCCAACGATGAAATGATCTATTTGCACGATACCCCCGCGCGTGGATTGTTCCGGCGTGATCAGCGTGCACTTAGTTCAGGCTGTATTCGGGTTGAAGGTGTGACTGAGCTGGCGCAAATGCTGCTGCAAGACACCGGCAGTCGTTATCAAATGAGTACGCTGTTAAAAGGAGGGAGTGATCGCAATGTGAGCTTATCTCAGCGTATTCCCATTGCGCTGCATTATTTGACCGCGTGGCCAAATGCCGAAGGCGAGGTGGAGTTTAGACCTGATATCTACCGCCGGGATGCAACGCTACTGGCCGCGCTGCAGCGGTCAGTCTAGACAGTTGAAAATACGTAAGCCAACGCAAAACACCGCCCAGTGGCGGTGTTTTGCGTTTGAGTACACGGTAGCTATATAGCGGTCGCTAGTCGTCGCTCTCCTGCCGATAATTAGCCACGCTAACCGGGCCTGTTTCGCCGCTTTCCAGCGCCGCCAATATGGGTGCTGCCTGATTCTGGAACGCAATAAGCGTATCGCCGCTCAAGCTGGTGTTTTCGGGTAGGGGAACCGTCATCGCATTGACCGGTGAGTTGTTGACGATGACTTCGTAGTGCAGGTGAGGGCCGGTGCTGCGGCCTGTATTGCCTGATAGCGCGATACGCTCGCCCATTGTTACACGTTCACCTTGCTTCACCAGCGGCCGGGAGAGGTGCAGGTAGCGCGTCCGGTAGCCATTGTCATGACGGATGACGACATAGCGTCCTGCGGCGCGATGGTTGCTCACTCGTTCCACAACACCGTTAGCGGGAGCCGTTACCGGCGTGCCAATCGGCATAGCAAAATCGGTACCGTTATGCGGGCTAGTGCGGCCGGTTACTGGATGCTTACGGCGCGGATTGAAGCTGGAGCTTAAACGGTAGTTGCCTTCAAACGGGTGGCGCGCAAAGGCAGGATCCAGGCTACCACCCTCAGGTGTATAGAAGTTATCGTCGCTGGCATTACGCACAACGGTTAAGTCCATGCGTTCGCCGTTGTAATGAACAGCCAATACACGGGAATCTAAAGTTTCACCATCGATCATGTCTGACTCGACCAGTACCTGGAAACGATCGCCGCGGCGGCTGTCACGCCGAAAATCGAGTTTCTTTTCGAGTAGTTTCGTCAGTTCTGTTACCGAGCCGCTGTTCAAACCTGTCGCCTGGGCGGAGCGCGCAAAGCTACCGCTGACGCTACCGGCATAGAGGCGCTGAACAGGTTCTCCTTGGCGTTCAATCGTGGTGATGGCGAAGTGGTCTGCGTCCTTCTCCAGCAGTATGCCGTCACGGGTGTTTTTCATCATGCGTAGCGACAATAAGCGCCCATCTTCATCCAGCTGATAATCAAAGCTGTGCCCGGCGCGCCAATTGGTTAGCATGCGCGGGTCAGGTAAATCCTCCAGCAGAGCCATCACTTCGCTATAGCCTAGGCCTAATTCGTTTTGTGCCAGTACGGCAAAAGTTTCGCCGGATTCAACAATGTGGGTTTCCCACTCAGGTACAAAGGGCTCTTCAGCTGCCAGCTCTAAATCCAGAAAGGAGATATCATCGAATAGCTCAACGCCATAATCCTCATAAGAGGTAGCGTCGGCAATTTCGACGGAAGAGCTGTTGTCTACATTATTATCCAGCATGCCGCTAGCCAATGTGCCTAGCACAATTGCCATATGCAGCGCACCGTCATCGAGACCACCGCTTTCCAGTGCTGCGGTATTCGGTACCGTGACGTCGCCGCCCAAAGCCGGCTGGTTCGCCATGTCGGCCTCTGCGCTGGCAATGACGTCAAGATCAACGATCTCGGTTGCGGTGAGTTCACTGAGGGGGATATTTTCGCGGGTCGCGTCGAGGGCGCGCGAGGCGCGATCGATCGCATCTGCTACCGGGGTGCGTTCTTGATGCAGGGAAGGGACGCCCGGAGTAGAGTCGCTTGGGAGCGGTACTAGCACGCTTTCAAGCGGTGTGTTTAGTTGAGTTAAATCTTGGTATGTCGTCAATAATTTTTGTGTGCCCAGCACGGTGACCATTGTGGCCACGGGTAACAGTAATAATTTGTGCGTACGGGGCAGCGAATGGAGGATTCGCAACATGGGTAAATGGACCGCCGAGTTCGTGATTAAAAGTAACTATTAAGCGAATAAACCCGGAAACCATACCCCATGAAGGCAGGGGTGCATAGACTGTATATCTATACATAAAGCGTAATTAAATACAAAAATAGCACTAACAGACAGAGATTACTATTTATAAACAGCGTTTGCTAACAAATGTAACCAGTGAAGCGTGCTAACTAAATAATCTGTGTTAACTATAGACGAAAACTACGCTTTTAAAAGCTAAAGTATAATCTGTGTCAAATATTTTCCCGCTGGATAGAAATAACGTGCTCTTTTACCTGCGACCAGCAGTTAATCTCAAGCATTTTGTAAGCATGGGCGGAAGTGTTAGCTGTTTCCTGGCATTCTAGCCATGTTTTTTCGAACATTAAGCGCATTGTTTCGCTGTATTGCGTTGAGGAAATCGAAATGTCCCGGGTAACACTTTCACAATGGCAAATGTTGGCCGCCGTGGTTGACCACGGTGGATTTGCGCGTGCGGCAGAGGCGGTACATAAAAGCCCCTCCACGCTGAACCATGCCGTTCATAAATTAGAAGAGCAGCTAGGCGTGCAGGTGCTGGAGCCTATTGGCCGACAAGTACGGTTAACCGAAGCGGGCGAGCTGCTGCTTCGGCGCGCGCGTCAATTAATAGAGAGCGCAGCGTCACTTGAAGATGTCGCCACCCGGCTAGCCGCTGGTTTAGAAGCGGAAGTGGTAGTGGCAATCGATCAGGTGTTTCCCGCTGCTGCTCAAGCTAAAGCGCTAGAGCGATTCTCTGAAACGTACCCGCAGGTGCGCGTTCAGTTGCACGAGAGTGTTCTCAATGGCGGCATTGAGATGCTCTATGATGGCCGCGCAGACTTGGTAGTCTCCGGCATTGAGGCACAGGGCTTCTTGGGCGAGCCGTTGGTCACGGTGCGCTTTGTTGCCGTGGCGCATCCCCAGCATGCGCTACATCAATTGGGCCGCTCGTTGGATCTACGCGATCTAGCCCAGTATCGGCAGTTGGTGGTGCGTGATTCAGCGCTGCGCCAATCAACCAATGCTGGCTGGTTGAAAGCCGAGCAGCGTTGGACCGTCAGCCACCTCAATACCTCACTGGATATGCTAAGGCGTGGCTTGGGGTTTGCCTGGATGCCGGAAACACGAATTGCGGAGGAGTTAAACAGCGGGCAATTAAAGCCGCTGCCACTACCCGCGGGCGGTATTCGTGAAGTGCCGATTCAGATGATTTTTCGCGACCGAGACCGGGCAGGGCCAGCGGCTCATGCGATGGCCGCCGCACTGAAACAGGCCGTGGTGAGCGAATGCGCGCTGAATGATTCGACTGACTCGAATGAAAGGCCGTAAAACATCCGCTTGAGCGTTCCTGAAGCGGGCGTATGCTGAAGAAAAGAACGTAATTGTTAGCACCTCTAATGACTTTCAGGAGACGCCCAATGGGATTACTGGTAAATGGCAAGTGGCAAGACCAGTGGTATGACACTAAAAAACACGGCGGCGAATTTGTTCGTGAGTCCGCTCAGCTTCGCGACTGGGTGGGCAGCCATCCGGAGACTGACGGTGACTGCTACCCAGCGGAAAAAGAGCGTTATCATTTATATGTCTCGCTAGCCTGCCCCTGGGCGCATCGCACGCTGATTATGCGTAAGTTGAAAGGGCTAGAGCCGTTGATCGGCACGTCCCATGTTAGCCCCTTGATGCTCGACCAAGGCTGGACGTACCGTCAGGACGAAGGTGCCAGTGGCGACCCCGTTAACGGCGTCGACTACCATCACCAGCTGTATACCATGACCGACCCCCACTATACCGGGCGTGTCACCGTGCCCGTGCTATGGGACAAACAGCGCAGCGCCATCGTTAATAATGAGTCTGCAGACTTGCTACGTATTTTTAACCGTGCGTTCGATGAATTGACCGGCAACGACCTGGATTTTTACCCAGAAGATCTGCGCGGTGTCATTGATGACGTAAACGCCGATGTTTACGACCACATCAATAACGGCGTTTATAAATCAGGCTTTGCCACCGAACAGGCGGTTTATGAGAAGCACGTGAAGGCGTTGTTTGACGGTCTAGAGCGTATGGAAGCACGCTTGGCCGAGCATCGTTACTTGGCGGGGGAGTGGTTAACCGAGGCGGATATTCGTCTCTTTACCACGCTGATCCGGTTTGACGCGGTTTACTATGGCCACTTCAAATGCAATTTTAAGCGCATTGAAGATTATCCCAATCTTTCCAATTACGTGAGGGAAATCTATCAGTGGCCGGGAGTGGCGGAGACCGTCAATATGGATCACATCAAACGCCACTACTATTATAGTCACGACACGATTAACCCAACGCGAATCGTACCTGCTGGGCCACTACTCGACCTTGAACGGTCTCACGACCGGGAGCGTTTACCGGGGCAGGGCGTGCGGCGTAAATAGATGCGTATCGCTAACTAGCAAAAAGGGCCGCCCAGTTGGGCAGCCCTTTTTCTAATGCTGAGATTCTACTGCTAGCGTTTCGTTGCTATTAAAAACGTTGCTATTAAAAACGTTGCTATTAAAAACAATGGGGAAGCGTTAGCCATTATCATCGATATCTAACGCTTCACGGGTACGCTGCCAAGCGCTTTCAGCGCCCTCTTGGGTAGTTTGCCAGGCATCGCGAGCGTTGGCTTTAGTCTGCTCCCACCACTCGTTATTGTAAGCCGGGAAGGCTTCGACTTCTTCCTGGCTGGCTTCGACCATAATGCGATGTTCTGTATCACCATCGGCGTCCGTTTCCGTTTCGGTTTCGAGGGTGAAGTAGTCGGTATCAACAACGATCTCGCGGCCGCCGAGGCCCAGTACTGAACCGCTTTCGATCACAATCGCGGTAATGCGCATCTCTTCATCAAACAGGATGTCATCGACGTCACCAATCTCTTCACCGGAACCGCCGGCAAAATAGACCTCTGCATCAAGAATGTCGTCGGCAGAATACATGCCCTGGGGCTCATTCTGCGCGTGAGCACTCATGGCAACGCTGCCCATAAGGGCGGTACCGATAACGGTTGTGAGGATTGTCTTACGCATAGCATCTCTCCATGTGGCTACGATAGATAATAGATCGGTGTGCTTGTAGGTGTATTGGGGGATAACGTAACTAGAACCACCAACACATAGTGTTGCTAAAAAACCGACCTACCAAAACGGAAATGGTGTAATTAAAGGGGGCTTATAATGCTATTACTGCTTATCAGCCCAGTCATCGGCTTGACGCTCTGCTTCTTCGCGCTCTAGGCCGTACTTCTGCTGAAGCTTGCCTACCAATTGATCCTTTTTACCACCGATCTGATCCAACTCATCGTCGGTGAGCTCGCCCCAGCTTGAGCGTGCCTTACCCTTCATCTCTTTCCATTTGCCTTCAATTTGATCCCAGTTCATTGCATCGCTCCTTGAGAATAGTGAACTTGATTAGGCACTTTTTCAGGTTAGACCATATGTGCATGAGCGCAAGTCCTTGTTTCAATGTGGTGTAAGTTAAAAGTACTGGTCAGACGCCAAATGCAATGGTAGGATGCGCGCTCCTCGCATGTGTTGACCCCTCCATCACGACGGTAAGCGTTTAACTGCATAGTTATTAATGAGTAGATGTTAATAGTTATTTGTAGTGTCGCTTGCGGGAACATCTCGCCAATTGCTAGATGTTCATTGCTGTGTAGATGGCGCGCCTCCAGTATTTCACCAAACGGGTGAAATCGGCGCAGAAGGTCGCCACAACGGTTGGCCCGTTAACGCGGTGCTTGCCAACCGGATGCTAGGTGCGACCGGCGTCTCCGACTCCATTGATGGCTTTAACCGCTACGGCGGTGCCTGTTATCGACAACGACCACACTTTATGCCGTTGTGCGATGACAGAGTCAGAGACGCTTATGATGTTTTTTGCCGGTATTTACCGGCCTACCAAGGTGTGATTAATGACCTCGACTTCTGTCGCCTCGCCGAGCTTCGGCGATCTGGCTCTTTTGCCTGCCGTTCTGTCTGCTGTTGAATCACAGGGCTACCTAGTTCCTTCACCGATTCAGGCACAAACCATCCCTGCGCTGCTTGAAGGCCGCGATATGCTGGGCCAGGCCCAGACGGGTACCGGCAAAACTGCAGCGTTTGCATTACCGTTACTGTCACGTTTAGAACTGACCCGCCGCGAGCCGCAAGTGTTGGTGATGGCGCCAACCCGCGAGCTGGCGCAGCAAGTAGCTGCCTCTTTTAGTAAGTATGGCCAAAACCTGAAAGGTCTCGAAGTTGCGACCCTATGTGGTGGCCAAGAGTACCGTGAACAGCTGGGCGCCCTTAAGCGTGGCGCGCAAGTGGTTGTCGGTACCCCCGGCCGGATTATCGACCACCTGGATCGCGGCAGCCTGAAGCTTGATGGCCTTTCCGCCCTAGTGTTGGACGAAGCTGATGAAATGTTGCGCATGGGCTTTATCGACGACGTAAAACGCGTGGTTGCCGATACCCCGAAAGATGCTCAGCGTGTGTTCTTCTCAGCGACACTGCCCACTGAAATCGAGCGCATCGTTAACCGTTACTTGGTTAACCCAGTGAAAGTCGCGATTGAGTCGGGCACTACGACCGGCGAAAACATCGAACAGCGCATTGTGCGTGTTGACGGTGGCGCTAAGCTTGAAGCTCTTTCGCGTATTCTTGAAGTCGAGCCGGTCGATGGGGCCATCGTCTTTGTACGTACCCGTGCCGCTTGTACCACGCTCGTTGAGCAGTTGACTGCTCGTGGCGTTAACGCTGCTGGCCTGTCCGGTGATCTCGATCAGAGCCTGCGTGAGCGCACTATTACGCGCTTGAAGCGTGGCAAAGTCGACGTACTGATCGCCACCGATGTAGCTGCCCGTGGTCTTGACGTGTCGCGTATCACTCACGTTATCAACTACGATCTGCCTCAAGATGCAGAGGCTTATACGCACCGTATTGGCCGTACCGGTCGTGCGGGCCGTAGCGGTATCGCGATTACCTTTGCTGGCTTCCGTGAAGGCCGCAAAGTGGGCTGGATGGAGCAGGCAACCGGTCAGAAAATGACCGAAATGCCGCTACCTGATGAAGCCGCCATTCGTGCCCATCGCGATGACGTCTTCTATCAGCGTGTTATCGCCTCCTTAACGAAGGGCGCCGAAGAGCAGCGTGCGCTGATTGAGCGTCTGATCGAAGAAGGCCATGACCCGATCGAGCTGACTTGTGCGTTTGCCGCTATGGCGCGTGCTGACGAAGCGCCGATCGGTCGCCTTCAGGCGCCGCGCAAAGAGAAGCCCTCGCGTGATGGAGCGTCTGGCGGTAAGCCGGGAGCACGCCGCGAACGCACTGGTGCACCAACTGAAGGTATGACGCGCTACCGCGTATCGGTTGGTCATAAAGATGGCGTCAAGCCTGGCCAACTAGTTGGTGCCCTCGCCAACGAAGGCGGCATTGAAGGCGCGCGTATCGGTCGTATCGATATTCGCAACGCTTTCTCTGTGGTCGAACTGCCGAGCGGCTTGCCCTCGACGATTCTGACCAAGATGGCCCGTGCCCGTGTGGCCGGTCGTCCGTTGGAAATCAGCGAAGACAGCGCACCGGCAGAGCGTGCACCGCGCCGCCGTCGCGACGAAGGCGATGCGCCGGTTCGTCGTCGCGAACGCGCCTAAGTCTTCACCACTGTAAGGATTAATCAGCTGCCGCCAAGCGGCAACTGAGAAGATCTCGACGCCCTCGTACCGTTACTGGTGCGGGGGCGTTTTTTTGCTACCTTATTCACCATTCACCATTCACCATTCACCATTCACCATTCACCATTC